>CAINMH010000081.1 GCA_903850745.1 uncultured bacterium | reverse complement strand
TTGTTGGCGGAGCGGACTATGTGGCGCTCGCACCAATTCTGTGGCTGTTCGCGGCGGCCGGGGCTTTGTACGCGGTTGGCCAAGCTCTGCTTCTAAGTCGCATCGCCCAAGAAGACCGTCGCTCAGTGATCACGGTGTGGTTGTCCGCTGGCCTATTAGGCGCAGTCGCCCTCTTCTGGGCTCGCAGCGTGACCGGGCTAGTGATCTGCGCCTGTATCGCGGGAGCAGTCCTTTGTCTGAGCGGCCTCGTGGTACTCGTCCGCGAGGCCCGTTCCGTCCGTGCCTATTGAGCCGGCCACGCCGATGGACGATAGAGCGCGTTATAGCCGCTCTCGGTTCCCATTGCGAGACGGATAGCTACTTGGCCGGGATAGACGCCGTTGCGCACCCAACTATTGAGCAGGTCAATCACGGCAATCCGAGACTGATTGGTGAAGTTGCAGTGTCCGGCACCATACGGAGCCCCAGGGCTCTCTGGATAGGTCGAGGGGGCGACCGTAAACAGCTGCACCAAACCGCCAGAGACTTTGTTTGCCGCGACAGCAGCGTTGTAACGCTCGCCGAAGAGTGACTCGTTTTGAACGATAACGAGCGAATCAGACTTCGTATGCATCGTGATCGTGGGGTCTTGGACCTCACCTGTTGGGTTGCCCCCACGCTCAACGATATTCTCTTGCGCCGCGGGGTCCGGTGAAACCCGTGCACCATTCTGAAGCGCGGCAATAATCGCATCGGCGGTGCCGTCACCACCGACCGTGTTCAGCAGTGATTTTTCAGCATCGTTGAAGCGGGCGGCGTAGTCGACTCCTTCGTTACCAGAGAAATTCCCACCGTAACGCGATTCAGCTTCTTGGCGACCAACAGTTCCGTAAGCAATGGCCGTGAGTAGCGACTCAACAGTCGCCTTGACAATGCTTTCGATAGTGGAGCCATCAAAGGTCCGCGTTTGGGTGGGCCCGTCCGCCACATGGCTTACCGCGAGGATTTTGGCGATCAGTGCCGTGTCACCCGTTTTTGCATCCTCCACCACAGTCGATGCAGCACGAGTCCACTCAACAACCGCCTCTTCGTAACTGGCGTAGTTGGTCAACTTGAGTTGTGGGTCGATCAGCATCTTAAAGGCATAGGCAAGATCCAAAGCGACATTAAAGTTAGCCTCAGCGCCACCGACAACACCGCACAATGGTGCGACACCATCAATCCAATCCGCGTGCTTCTCCGCGAGGGTCTGCGTAATCAACCCGCCCAGCGAGTCTCCCCAGACGTACACGCGCTTCGGTGTAGCAATATTTGTTGTGAAGAAATCATGAAGCTGCTCACCCGCCTTAACGCCGTCCTCTACCGCCCAGCCGTTGGAACTGTAGGAGGATCCGGCCAGCGCATAGCCTTCGGAGAGCAGAGCGTTTCCGAGGTCCTTTGTCCCATCGTTCCAGCCGGGTACGGGAACCGCAGACGTATCGACGGGGCTGAAATCAGGCGGAAACGGCTGAGCCGGACGGTAACCATGTGAATAGAGCAGCAAGGTGCCGTTCCATTTCTCAGGCATCAGAATTTCGTATGCCGCACCATCAATCGTGCCAGTACACGCAATCTGGTCACAGCTAGTGAAAGGTACGTCATTGTTCTGATCGCGAACCGGATCGGCTACTGTAGAACTACACGCTGCCAGTACGACAGCGGAAACGGCGATTACGGCTGCGGGAAGCACCTTGCGCGGGGTCATGGCGAAAGTGTTGCAGAGGATTGCTGGATTTGCCGCTCATTTCTAGTGCCCGGCCGACTCCCACGTGGTTCCGACTCCCACGCTCACGCTCAGTGGCACAAGAAGATTGGCCGCCCCCTCCATGCATGAGACGACGACTGCTCGTACCTCGTCCAGTTCGCCGGATGAGACTTCGATCACGAGTTCGTCGTGAACCTGCAGCAGCATTCGCGAGGAGAGACCACGCGTCTCAATCCCGCGTTCCACCTCCAGCATGGCAACCTTGATGACATCTGCTGCAGAACCCTGGATGGGGGCATTGAGGGCCATTCGCTCGGCCATGTCACGACGTTGACGATTGTCGCTCGTGAGATCGGGGAGATAACGCCGACGGCCAAGAATGGTCTGCGTGTATCCCGTCTTGCGCGCCTCTACAACGGCTGCTTCGAGGAAATCGCGCACTCCACCGAAACGACCAAAATAGTCGTCCATGAGTCTTCGGGCCTCGTCTGGACTACTTCCCAATTGCTGCGCAAGTCCATATGCCGACAAGCCATAGGCAAGCCCATAGGACATTGCCTTAATCCGACGCCGCATCTCGGCGTCGACGGCATCGGCCGTGACACCAAAAACACGACTCGCCATGGTGGTGTGTAGATCTTCACCTTCGTCAAACGCTGCAATGAGGCCAGCATCCTGCGACATGTGCGCCATGATGCGCAATTCGATTTGACTGTAGTCAGCTGTCAGCAACGTTTCGTAACCATCACCCACTATGAAACAGTCGCGAATACGGCGACCGGTTTCCGTACGGATAGGAATGTTCTGCAAATTAGGATCAGTGGACGAAAGTCGACCTGTGGCAGCGACCATCTGGTTGAAGGTCGTGTGAATTCGATTATTCGAGTCCGCAAGTGGCAGAAGACCATCAACTGTCTGAGCCATGCGCGTCCAGTCTCGCCAGCGCAAAATCGCCTCGAGGAGTGGATGTCCGGTGCGCTCGAGCAGTCCGGTCAGCGCTTCAGCGTCAGTGGTGAACCCGGTCTTGATCTTTTTGGTTTTGGGCAGACCGAGTTCGACAAACAAAATCTCTTGCAACTGCTTCGGGGATCCCAGATTAAAGTCTTTGCCGGCAATCCCGCGCGCGTCTCGTTGGGCATCAGCCGCCTTTTCGGCGAACTCCTTGGCAAGTGCCTCCAATGCCGTGCAATTGACGGCGATGCCTCGCACCTCCATGGCAGCAAGCACCGTCACAAGCGGAAGTTCTACATCGTGAAGTAGCGACGATCCGCCACCCTGATCGACACGTTCACGCAACAACACCGCAAGCTCTGCTGTGGCTTGTGCCCGGGAGCCGACTACAGCGCTGTCCATTCCGCCGATACCGAGTTCGAGCTGACCACTCGGCGAAGCCGTGCCGAGGGTACGACCCAGCAGTCGTTGAGCCACATCTTCGAGATCAGTCCGCTGACCGGGAGCAACCAGGTAGGCGGCCAGTGCCGTGTCAAGATTTAGCCCGCGAAGTAGTACGCCCCGAGCACGCAGCGCGAGCATGGGACCTTTGGCATCGTGTACACACTTAAGGGCTTGGTCGTCGCTTAGCCATTCGCTCAATGCCGACCAGGAGCCCTTGTCAGCAGTACCGAGGTCAATAGCTGCCAGTGCGCCGTCGGACGAAGACAACCCCACCGCCGTGATCGAACCGGTTCCTCGTCCCCACGATCCCTCGAATGCAATAGCAGTGAGCTCGGACGCATGTTGGGCGAGCCAAGCGCGCACATCCGTGGCGCCGCTGAGGACGACGCAGTCGATCGGTACGGCTTCCACTTCGCGGATAGCTGTGGGCTGCGATGCAAAAAGCCTGTCTCGCAAAGTCTTGAACTCGAGTGAATCAAATAGCTCGCGCACACGTGGCTCATCGAGGGGTTTGATGTCGAACGTGTCGACAGCGACACCTAAGGGGACGTCCTTGATCAGTTGCGTGAGATCGCGATTGAGCAGAACCTGCGCAACGTTGGACCGCAATGACTCGCCTACCTTGCCGCTGACCTCGTCGGCGCGATCGATAAGAGCACCGAGGCTGCCAAATTCTTGGATCCACTTAGTGGCCGTCTTCTCACCTACGCCTGGAATGCCGGGGAGGTTGTCACTGGGGTCGCCGCGCAGCGCAGCGAAGTCTGGGTACTGCCCCGGCGTCAACCCATACTTCTCCTCAATCGCCGCAGGATTCATTCGCGCCAGATCGGAAACGCCTTTTCGGGGGTAGAGGACGGTCGTGTGGTCATCGACCAACTGGAATGTGTCCCGATCACCGGTGAGGATGTAGACATCAAAGCCCTGTTCCCGGGCCTGAGTCGCAAGAGTCGCGATGATGTCGTCCGCCTCGTAGCCTTCCCGCGACAGAGTCGTGATGCCCATCGCAGCGAGGACCTCTCGTAGGAGATCGACTTGGCCTTTGAATTCCACCGGAGAGGCGCTACGCGTTGCTTTGTATTCTGGAAAAATCTCGGTTCGAAATGTCTGGCGCGAAACGTCAAATGCCACTGCAACATGGGTAGGCTTTTCGTCACGCAAGGTATTGATCAACATCGAGGTGAATCCATAGACCGCATTGGTCGGCTGGCCCGTCGAAGTACTGAAGTTGTCCACGGGAAGAGCGAAAAATGCCCGGTAGGCCAGCGAATGGCCATCCAACAGTAGAAGGCGCTTTTCCGAAGACATGATGCGATCCTACGGTGACGCTTGCGATGCCTCGGACTAGTCTGACCATGTGAGTGACCAGACGCCGAATTATGCAGAGATTCTTGAGACCTTCAAGGGAATGTCCAGCGGCACCCTTGATGAACGCATGGGCATCGAGATCACGCATGGCGAACCCGACCTCGTAAAGGGGCGGATGCCCGTAGCCGGCAATGTGCAGATTCTCGGACTCCTGCACGGCGGCGCCAGCGGTGTCCTCGCAGAGTCTCTCGGGTCTATCGCGTCAGCGCTGTACGCGGCACCTGACCGAATCGCGCTCGGGATCGAGCTTTCGTGCAGCCATCATCGGTCCGCGAAAGAGGGCTACGTCTATGGCGTCGCCACTCCCCTCGCCCGAAGCCGCTCGCTCACGACATACCAAATTGTCATCAGTGATGAGGAAGGTAACCGGATCTGCACGGCGCGGTTGACATGCATGCTGAAGGAGCGCCTCAAGGGTTGACGGCACCTGGTCGCCCTGATGCCCGGCGAGCCGCTGATCGGGCCCGCAGCCGAGCCATCCGACCACCTGGAGCAGCGTCTAAACGGCGCTTGAGTGAAGCCGAAGGCATCACTCTGCGAGTGACCACGGGTGCAAACCCGACACGAGCGAAGAATCGATTAGCCTCCCGCATTGTCGGGGGCACATCTACGGCGACGGATTCAATGCCGCTAGCCAATGCGAACTCCACTGCCACTTCGAGCAGCGCATTGCCCACACCCTTGTGCTGGGCAGAGTGAGTCACATGCAGAACCGTCATCACTAAGGCTCGCCCAGTCCAAGCGCCCGTGTCTTGGATCGCCAGCGCGATCAT
>CAINMH010000080.1 GCA_903850745.1 uncultured bacterium | reverse complement strand
CAACGCGCGCAAACCTGACTGCCCTACGTGCCCGGTTGCCCATTGGTGTCCGAAGCAGGGTGTCGCCGCATGACTACCAAAGGTGGACGTACGCCATCTCTGCAAGGAACACTTTTCTCCGATGTGCTCTCCGATGTGCCGACTGTGTTGCATGATTTTGCGCGAGCGGCAAGCCGTGCTCGTTCAGAAGACTTGACTGATTTTCTTCCGCCTGAAGAAGGTGGACGCGATTCCGCGGTACTCGTACTTTTTGGTATGTCACAGGATCAGGAGTTGGACGTCCTTGTCATCGAGCGAGCGCATGACATGCGGTCGCACGCTGGCCAACCCGCATTTCCGGGTGGTGCCGTTGATCTGAGTGATGGGGGGCCAATCGCTGCCGCGCTTCGCGAAGCGCAAGAGGAGACTGGACTTGATCCGACAGGTGTTCGGGTGTTCGGGCTACTTCCCGATCTCTTCATTCCCGTCTCCGATTTCGTTGTGACCCCGGTTCTCGGCTGGTGGCAATCGCCATCACCGGTCTTCGCTCGTGATCCAGCGGAAGTAGCGAGCGTGCATCGCATCCGGTTATCAGAATTCGCTGATCCCAGCAATCGCACGCGAGTGCGGCACCCTTCTGGATATATCGGCTATGGATTTGGCGTACGTGGCCTGATGATGTGGGGTTTCAGTGCGGGCATCATGTCAGGAATTCTCGACCTCGGTGGCTGGACGCAACTTTGGGATCGACGTCGTATGACAGACGTAGATACGCCATGAACATTGTCGACTGGGTGATCATCGGTGCGTTGGTTGTGTTTGCATGGTCTGGCTGGCGTCAAGGATTTATTGCCGGAATTCTTTCGTTTGTCGGGTTCCTTGGTGGTGGGCTAGTTGCTGCGTACATCGTGCCGAGGGTGGTTAACACATTCGCGACCCCGAGTCTGTGGGAAGCAATCATCGTGGCAACTGTTGTACTTGCTGCAGCGTTACTGGGCCAAGCACTCGCCGGTGGGCTCGGTCGTCGGTTACGCGGTCGCATCACCTGGCGACCCGCGCAGGCAGTGGATCACGTCGGCGGCGCCGCACTCAACGTTCTCGCACTCGTAGTCGTTCTGTGGATTATTGCTTCGTCCATTGCACTTCTACCTGACGTGGCCTTTACGCGCGGTATCCGCGAGTCAACCGTCCTCTCGACAGTTGATCGCGCAGTCCCTGATCCGGCACGGAATCTCTTTTCGGGCATTCGCAAAGCCTTCGAGTCGTCCGACTTCCCTCGCGTGTTTGCCGGAATAGGCGAAGTCGCTGGTCCAGAAGTTGCAGCACCTGACGATCGAGTCCTGCGAAGACCTGCGGTGCGCGCGACGTGGAAGTCAATCGTGCGTGTGTCAGGGCCAGCCCCTGAATGCACTACAGAGGTGACCGGCTCAGGATTCGTTATTGCTGCGGATTACGTGATGACCAATGCACATGTCCTTGCGGGAGTCTCGGATCCCTCTGTCTCGATTCCTGGCTTTATCACCAGCCGCTCCGCGGACGTTGTCTATTTCGATTCGGCGATTGATGTGGCGGTCCTTCACGTCCCTGGGTTAGACGCAGTGCCCCTTCAGTTTTCCGATGTCGTGGCCTCGACCGGTGATCCGGCGGTCGTAGCTGGATTCCCGGGAGGTGGCCCGCTCGACGCCTCTGCGGCCCGTGTGCGTGCTCTTATTGAAGCGCGAGGTGAGGACATTTACGGGCAAGCCGGAGTAGTCCGGTCGGTCTACTCACTTCGGGGGAGCGTTATCCCGGGCAACTCGGGTGGCCCGTTGCTGTCGCCCGATGGGCAGGTCTACGGAATGGTGTTCGCATCCGGCTTGGGTGATCCGACCACTGGATATGCCCTCACGGCCGAGCAGGTCGCGCCTGCCGTGGCAGCCTCGAGTGGAGCAACTGCCGTTTTAGACACAGGCAGCTGCCGCACGCGTTAGTAACTTCCGCCTATTGGCTAGTCGCCGAAAGATGACTGTTTAGGCAGTCACGCGGCGTAGCCAAGGAATCAGTGCCGCGTTGAATACATCGGGATCTTCCTCCTGTGGGAAGTGTCCAAGGTTGGGCAAGATTGCCGTTTCGTAGTCACCGGTCACCCAGTGATCGCTTCCTTCGATTGAAGAGACCAGGATCGCTGGGTCTTTTGCACCATGCATCTGTAGCACAGGCACATCAATCGCAGCGCGCATTTGTGAGTTGTAGCGAATTCCATCCGTGCGCAGGATCGAGCGAAGTGCCCACCGGTGGTATTCGATCGCACAATGCGCAGTCGGCCACAGCGTAAAGACAGTTCGGTAGATATCGCTCGTGGCCTCATCGGGCCAACTTGGTGTCGCCGACCATTCACACAACAAGTTACGAACGCGTTCAGCATGATCACGTGTGAGGGAATTCTCAGGTGCCCATGGCCACTGAAATCCGAGTGCATACATTGACTTTTTCCGTTGATGTCGGTCGCGCAGAATTGCACGACGAAGCGCCTTGGGATGCGGCATACCTACTGCAGCTATGGCACGCGTGACCTCAGGTTCGTACACGCCCATTGACCACGCGATGAGGCCCCCCCAGCCATGGCCCACCACGACTGCGTGTTCTTCGCCTAATGATCGAATCACGGTGCCAACATCTTCGGCGAGCGTGAGGGGGTCGTAGCCGTGTGGTGTGTGATCAGAGCCGCCGTAGCCTCGCAAGTCCATTGCGACTACATGAAACCCCGCATCGGCAATCGCAGTCAGTTGGTGACGCCACGTCCACCAAAATGTGGGAAAGCCGTGGAGAAACAACACGGTTGGACCTTCGCCTGCTTCCACCACATGAAATCGGGATCCATGCGCCGCCACGTCGCGGTGCACCCACGGTCCAGGAGTACGTACGAGATCCGCTGGTGGCAGTGATCCAGACGGCGTTACGAATCGCGGTGCGTCAGTCACTTCGATTCAGGTGGCGTCTGTCCGCTAAGGGCGTCTTTTGTGCGTTGCAGCTCGCGCTTGAAGCGTTCAGGACCCTTGATCGATTTGGCTCGGTTGCGCCCGAGCGCGAAGAGGACCACCGCCGCAATGAAAAGCAACAGAACCACGATGCCGAAGCCAGCCCAGACCGGCAGTCCGATCGCAACAAGCACGTAGGCCAGCGTGACAAGCAGGAAGATGAAGCCCAGGGCGGCCAGTGTGATGCCACCGATGATGAGAGCGCTGGTGGCGGCCACGGCCTTGCCGGTGTCCTTCAACTCGACTTGTGCGAGTTCGATCTGCGCCTTGGCGAGTCGGGAGAAGTCGTTGGCTGCGGTAGCGAGCAGACCCTTGAGGGACGTATTCGCGCGAGGCGTTGTCGACATGCTGCTCCTACTGGCGTGTGTGTCCCTGAAGACTATCCGCTCGGCGACCATGTGCCGGCACTAGTGGCGGAAATCAGCCCAAAAATCGGCTAGTCGAGGGCTTGTGAGCGGTAATGCTTATTGCGCGCTAGCAGGACGACGGATGCGAGCCCAGCGGCAATCACCGACGCTGTGAGAACTGCAGCCTTGCCACTTGCGAGATTTGCGATGGACGTGGGGTAGGCCAGTTCGCATACCAGTAAGGAGACAGTGAATCCGATCCCGGCCAAGAGCCCGACAGCAGCGACGTCCTTCCAACTAATTTCGGGAGAGAGGCTCGCGCGCGTGAACCGCGCAGTAACCCAGGCACCGCCGAAAACTCCGATGGGCTTGCCCACCACAAGTGCGATGATCACTGCGATGCCCACTGGTGTGGTGATTGCCTCAATGAGGCCAATGGACCGAAGATCTACACCGGCCGCAAGAAAGGCGAAGAGTGGCACACATAATCCAGCGCTCAAGGGCAACAACATTGACTGCAGGCGATCGGCAGGAGAACGCTCCTCACCGGGGTCAGTGCGGGTACGTGTGAGCAGCGCAAGTGCGACACCCGCGACTGTCGCATGAACCCCGCTGCTATGCATGAGCCACCACGTGATGAGCGCAAGCGGGACATACAAGAATGGCGTTCGAATCCGTTGCTTTTGCGCAAACCAATAGATTGCCAAGCAAGCGATAGCACCGATGAATGGCCACACATGGAAGCCTGTTGGGTAGAACACTGCGATGACAATGATCGCACCGAGATCATCCACCACAGCAAGTGTGAGTAGGAACGCTCGGAGCGCTACGGGAAGTGCTCGCCCCACCACAGCGAGAACTGCAAGTGCGAATGCAATGTCCGTCGCCATCGGGATTCCCCAACCCATCGTCGCGCCGGGGTTTGTGGACTGCGAGACAATCACGGCAAAGATGGCTGCGGGCACAACCATGCCACCGAGTGCCGCTGCCACCGGCACTACCGCTTGCGAGAGACGAGACAAGGTGCCGTGCACGAGTTCGTGTTTAAGTTCTAGCCCTGCGACAAAGAAGAACACGGCGAGTAGTCCGTCTGCGGCCCATGTGCCGAGGCTGAGATTGAGGTGCAGCGCCTCAGGGCCGATCGTCCAAGCGACAAGAGTTGCGTATGCATCGCCCCAGGGCGAGTTCGCCCAGAGCAGAGCCAGTAACGCGCCGATAAGGAGCAGTACCCCACCAATCGCTTCGCCACGTAGTGCACGCAACAGCCACGATTGCTCTGCGGGAGGTGGGCGCTCGAAAAGCTGTTCGCCCATTGCTCTTTCAGTCCTCCGAAGTTGATGTAGCCAGACCCTGAGAGATCAGGTTCATGACTGTCGGATCCGCAAGTGTAGTCGCGTCACCCAATGTGCGGTGTTCTGCGACGTCACGCAGCAGACGACGCATGATCTTCCCTGAGCGAGTCTTAGGTAGATCAGCAACGATCATGATTTGGCGTGGCTTGGCGATGGGTCCAATTTCGCGCGCTACGTGATCGCGTAGTCGCGCGACCAGATGATCCCCGTCTTCAGCACCTGCGCGCAAGATGACGAAAGCGACAATTGCTTGTCCTGTCGTTTCATCATTCGCTCCCACGACGGCAGCCTCTGCTACGGCTGGATGAGACACGAGCGCAGATTCAACCTCAGTAGTCGAGATGCGATGTCCGGAAATGTTCATGACGTCATCGACGCGGCCAAGTAGCCAGAGGGCCCCGGTGTCGTCCCACTTAGCGCCGTCTCCTGCAAAGTAGTACTGCGGCCAGCGACTCCAGTACGTATCGACAAATCGCTCAGGGTCACCCCAGATGCCACGAAGCATGGCCGGCCACGGCTCAGTGAGCACGAGATAACCGCCGCCCCCCAGTCCGACTGGATCGCCGTGGTCGTCCACAATCGCCGCACCGATGCCGGGTAGCGGGCCCATCGCAGAACCGGGCTTGCATGCAGAGACGCCGGGCAGGGGAGAGATCATCATCGCCCCGGTCTCGGTCTGCCACCAGGTGTCGACGATCGGGCAATTATTGCCACCGATGACGTCGCGGTACCACATCCATGCTTCTGGATTGATCGGCTCACCCACACTGCCAAGAACACGCAACGATGTTAAGTCAAACTTGTCGGGGATCTCCCGACCCCACTTCATGAACGTGCGAATTGCAGTTGGTGCGGTATAGAGAATAGTGACTCCATACTTCTGCACTACTTCCCAAAAACGTCCACGGTGCGGGGTATCCGGAGTGCCTTCGTAGATAACCTGCGTAACGCGATTGGCGAGGGGACCGTACGTGATGTAGCTGTGCCCCGTCACCCAGCCGATGTCTGCGGTGCACCAATACACATCAGAATCAGGTTTGAGATCGAAGACGTTGTAGTGGGTGTAGGCAGTCTGGGTGAGATAGCCACCGCTGGTGTGCAAGATCCCTTTTGGTTTGCCGGTAGTGCCGGAGGTGTAAAGGATAAAGAGTGGATGCTCGCTGTCAAACGCTTCAGGCTCATGATGCGATGACTGGCTGTCGACGACGTCATGCCACCACACATCACGACCGGGAGTCCAATCAACCTGCTGTCCTGTGCGTTGAACGACGAGAACGTGTTCGATGGAAGGTGATTGGCCGACGGCCTCATCCACGGCAGGCTTGAGTGGCATCGCGGATCCACGACGATTTTGTCCGTCACTAGTGATCACGAGCTTGGCGTCGGCATCCTCAATGCGTGAGCGGAGAGCCTCTGCTGAGAAACCAGCGAAGACAACCGAATGCGGAGCTCCGATACGCGCACATGCGAGCATTGCAACGACAGCCTCAGGAATCATCGGCATGTAGATCGCCACGCGATCGCCCGATGTGATGCCTAGTTCGATCAAAGCGTTCGCTGCACGGCACACTTCGCGTTGCAACTCCGCGTAGGTGACGGCGCGCTGATCTCCAGGTTCGCCTTCAAAGTACAACGCCACCTGATCGCCGTGCCCTGATTCGACATGTCGATCGACACAGTTGTAGGCAACATTGAGCTTGCCGCCGACAAACCACTTCGCGAAGGGGGCTCCTGACCAGTCGAGAGTCTGTTCCCAGGGGGTGGACCAAGTCAGGCGCTTAGCCTGGGTGTCCCAGAAGGCGAGCCGGTCCTCAGCTTCGGCGTACATGCCGGCTTTGGCGTTGGCCTGTTCTGCGAAAGCGGCTGAAGGCGGGAATTCCCGGTCCTCGTGCAGCAGATTGGACAGGTCATCGTCGCTCATGGTCACTCCTTAGGGTGGTGAACCGCCTACGCTAGTCAACTAGGCCTCGTGGCTGGTCGACTTTGTGGCTTCCGACACGTCCCGGTGGGCCTTGCTGGGAACCGATCCGGGGTCTCAGTGCGTCACCATAGGAGTGACCACCTAATCGGGTGGGCCGAGCGGGAGGCAGTTCATCGTGCGTATGCGGGTCGTAGTGCCGCTGCTTCTGGCCCTAGCCGCGGCATTGGGCCTGGTTCTCGGAGCAGTGCTGCCCACAGGCGAGCAGCCCGCGGCCAGTGGTTCGAGTGCTTCCACAAGTCAGTCCAGCCCCAGCGACTCCCCAGACTCGAGTCAGCCAGCCGAAACTAGCTCCGAAGGCACCCCATCTCAGGAGCCCTCAAGCAACCCCAATGTCGATTTCACCGTGACGGGCGATGGTGGTGGCGTCGCTGCCGAAAACCAGCCACAGCCAGCCTTCAACGTGACCAAGCTCGCGCCCGGGGAAACGCCTCCGCAGTTTGTTGTTGTCTCCTTCGACGGGGCATGCAGCAGCGATGTGTTCAACCAGTTCATGGACACCGCGGAAGCCACCGGCGCGCACTACACCCTCTTCCTCTCGGGTCTGTGCTTGCTGCCGGAGTCACAGAAGTTCTTGTATAACGCACCGGGTCGTGACGCGGGATCATCCGCGATCGGTTTTGCCGATGACACGCCGGAGGTTGCGCAGCGAATCACGAATCTGACTCGTGCCTACAACTCCGGCCACGAGATCGGCACCCACTTCCTTGGCCACTGGTGTGAGCCGAGTCAGGGTTCGGTCAACTCGTGGAACGCTAAGGAGTGGCAAAGCGAGTTCGCGCAGGACGCACAGTTCATGAACGACTGGGCTGCCATAAATGGAATAACTGATCCGACGCCACTTCCGTTTAATCACAGCGTTGTTCAGGGTGCTCGCACTCCATGCCTCGAAGGTCAGCGCGACGTCATGTACCCCATCTTTAAGGCGAACGGGTTCAAATACGACGCGTCGAATAGCGGCACACTCCAGTGGCCTTCCATGAATGAGTACGGCCTCTGGGAGTTCCCGCTTCAGGACATCCGCGTCTCGGGTTTCGGCCGTGACTCATTGTCCATGGACTACAACCTGATGTGCCAGCAGAACGGTTCGGGTGGTCAAAACTGCAGCGATTCAAGTGACCCAGCCGTATGTGAGCAAGCACGCCAGTCCACTTACGACTCGCTCATGGCCGCCACCGACGCTGTCTACAACGGCAACCGTGCCCCGCTGTTCTGGGGTATGCACTGGAAGGCGCTTATGTGTGGCGCATACATCAGCTCTGTCAACCAGTTCATTCGCGATGCATCGGCCCAGTACCCTGAGATCCAGTTCATCTCCAATAAGGATCTGGTGACGTGGCTGGAAGCTCA
This sequence comes from uncultured bacterium, assembly GCA_903850745.1. Lineage (GTDB taxonomy): Bacteria > Actinomycetota > Actinomycetes > S36-B12 > S36-B12 > CAINMH01. The sequence goes on along the minus strand of CAINMH010000080.1, from coordinate 7,119 downwards.
GGACCCCTCGGTCCTCGCGAAGTTGCGAGCGCAGGGCGCTCAGTCGTACTAAGCGATCCCTTTGCTGCGCTGGTGGCCTTGCCAGACGTGGCCGATGCCTGCAAGGTCGCTCGCGACGAGATTGATGCGCTGCTATGGGATCGTCGCACTAGAGGTCGTGCAGCCGAATTAGGTGTGCGATCTGCTCGTCTTGGTGCCCGTGAGTCAGCAGCCATCGAAGGTGCGGAAGTTCCGATCGATCAGGTGCTCGCGGGAGCAGGAGTCGACTCTTCACCTATAGGCGCCGTTCTCGGCGCCGCACTGCGCGTGACCCTCGAAGTGCCGAATCAGGTAGCGGCGTGGCATACGGCGCCACTGCAAGCTCTTGCTGCGCTTCATTTACTTGCGGCACGGGATGTGCTGTCGGCTGATGACCTTGGACGCCCACGATCCAATGACGAAGCTGATGACCCACTGCACCTTGGCCCAGCGCCTAGTTCAAGTGAGGCGACTGCTCGGTTAGATGCGCTCGCACGGGTGCTCACTCTTCCCACCGAGGCGCCTGCGCTCGTCGTTGCCGCGATCGCGCATGCCGAGCTCATGGCTCTTCGCCCATTTGCCTGGGGATCTGGCTTTGTCGCTCGAGCGGCGGTGCGACTCGTTCTCGCTGATCGCAGTGTCGACCCGGGAAATCTCGTTTCTCCAGAGCACGGCTTTCGAACCATGGGCCGTGCGTCGTACGTCGCCGCGCTGCGGGCCTACATGACCGGGACGCACAGCGGCATGGCCGAGTGGCTCGTCTGGCATGCGGGTGCAGTGGGGTTCTCGGCCGCTGAGGCACGGGCCGCTCTCGACTGATGTTGTCCACAGGCGGGCCACTCGGTCTTTTGTCCGCCTAAAAATCCCGCGACGCTCACCTTCATCGACTTCGTGTTGGAGGAATCATGCGCCCCATTCTTGTCACTGATCATCCTGAACTTCTTGACAATTGCTTGCGTATTGCTGCGGCAGTTGGTGTGGAGATTGAACTCGTCCCCGATGTCGGCGCTGCGCGGGCTAGGTGGGGTGGTGGATCCCTCGTCTTAGTCGGTGCCGATGTCGCCCAGCGTGTCGCTCTCGCCACACCTGCACGTCGTAGCGGCGTAATCGTCGTCGCTGTCGACGAGCCGAATGCGGCCATTTGGCAAGCCGCGGTGAGTCTTGGCGCCGAGCACGTTGCGGTCTTCCCCGCCGCAGACAGTTGGCTTGCTTCTCGGTTTGCTGACGCTCAGCAGGGACCCATACGCAGCGGGCTAGTGGTGGGAGTTCGTGGAGCGCACGGTGGTGTCGGTACGTCGACCATTGCTGCGGGCCTAAGTCTCGTCGCTGCACGCAATGGGTATCGCACCCTCCTCATCGATGGAGATTGTGCTGCAGGTGGACTCGATGTCCTCTTGGGTGCAGAAAACGAACCCGGCATGCGTTGGCCGGAGATCATGTCTGCGCGTGGTCGCATCGCTCCGAGTGACTTTGAGAGCGCACTACCGCACCTCAACGGTGTGAGTGTGCTGTCTTGGGACCGTGGTCCGCTGATGCCGTTTGTTACAGATGCAGTCGAGGCAGTCATGTCAACCGCCATTCGCGGATTTGACGTGACCATCGTCGACTTGGGTCGTGACTCTGAAACGAGCTTTGAATCACACTTGAGTGCAACTGTGTTAGTTGTGGCTGCATCCGTTCTGTCGGTCGCCGCTGCGCATAGAGTGCTCAAGTCCCCAACCCGACTGATTGAGCCACTACATCTGGTCGTGCGTGGGTCGGCAGCCGATGCCGACCTCGTCGCCGAATCACTTGGTCGTCCGGTGACAGCATCCTGTCCTGATGAGGGAGATGTTCGTCGAGCAGCGGGCGAAGGTGAACTACCTGCAATGCGTCGACGCGGGTCGCTCACTTCCGCATGTACGACGCTGATGGCAACGTTGCAACCGCAACCACAGGCGGCGTAATGATGTCTACGAGTCTCATCAACCGAGTGAGACATCAACTTGTTCTCAGGGCTGTCGATCCAACGCCTGCGCGAGTTGCGGCGGTATTGCGAGAAGAAGGAGTCGTCCTAGGTGACGATGCCGTGCTGGCGATGGTCCAGACCTTGCGTGATGAGATCGCGGGGGCGGGTCCACTTGAGCTGTGGTTACGTACGGAGGGCGTGACTGACGTGCTCGTCAATGGGGCCAACGAGGTCTGGGTTGATTGCGGATCAGGATTGGATCAGATCGATGTCCAATTCTCTGACGATGCCGCCGTGCGCCGGTTGGCTCAGCAACTCGCGGCGTCTGCCGGTCGCCGCCTTGATGATGCAAGTCCATTCGTCGATGCACGCTTGCCCGATGGATCGCGGCTACATGCAGTTCTTCCCCCGATCGCGCGTGATGGCACTTGCATCTCGCTGCGTATTCCACGGCGACAATCCTTCACTCTCACGGAACTTACCCGCCACCGCACAGTCGATACGACGATGGCCAGCATTCTGCGTGCTGTCATGTATGCACGAATGTCATTCCTCATCAGTGGAGGCACCGGCTCCGGCAAAACCACGATCCTCTCAGCGCTACTTGCCGAGTGCGATCCTGGCGAACGGTTGGTCATTGTTGAAGACTCGACTGAATTGCAACCGGATCACCCTCATGTGGTTCGGCTTGAGTCACGACCGGCCAATGCTGAAGGTGTCGGAGCCGTGACTTTGCGCGACCTCGTCCGTCAGGCATTGCGCATGAGACCTGATCGCATCGTGGTGGGTGAGGTTCGGGGTACTGAGATTCTCGATCTGCTCTCCGCGCTGAATACTGGTCATGAAGGCGGTTGCGGAACCATTCATGCCAATTCGGCACGCGATGTGCCTGCTCGTGTCCAGGCGCTTGGCATGAGTGCTGGGATTCCTGGCGATGCGATCCACGCCTTGTTGACCTGCGGACTCGACCTCGTCATTCATCTGAGTCGTTCCGGTGGAACACGACGAGTGGAAACAGTCGCGATCTTTCACGATGGCGTGATGGCCGATGCTTTAACTTTTAGACACGACCGGTATGCGCATGGCCCTGGCTACGAACACTTGATCTCGCGCTTGCGCCCATGGTTGATCGCGGTAGCCGTCTAATGGAGACATTCGCTGCTCTTGCTCTTGCACTTGCCGTACTGCTTTTGATTCCGAAGCCGTTAGGTCAACGCATGCGTGGGATGCGCATAGCTGCGGGCCCCTCCGAGATGCTATTGCGCGAACTGCTCACTGATGTGCCGCAACGATTTCGACATCGCGGCACTCGGGCTGCTGATTCTCGAAGGGCCGCGATGCTTGATCTCCTCAGCAATCTTGTGTCCGAATTGCAGGCTGGTCTACCAGCCCGGACTGCTTTGACACGTGCCGGGGAAGATCACGCACAACTATGCCCACGGACGTTAGCTGCGGCGAGATTTGGTGGTGATGTTGTTGAAGCGATGCGCGCCGATGCACCTAATGCTCCAGTTCTTCGAGCGGTTGCAGCAGCATGGCAGGTAGGTGAAAACTCAGGGGCAGGTCTCGTGACCGCACTGGAGACATTGCTGGTGAGCGCTCGTGCGAGCGAAGATGTTCGTCGTCAACTCGCTGCACAGTTAGCCGCCCCAAAGGCGACAGCCCGCATGCTCACAGCATTGCCAATCATCGGATTGTTGATGGGCCTCATGCTCGGTGGTGACCCCCTTGGCTGGCTGCTGTTGACAGCCCCGGGGCTTCTCTGCCTCTTCGGTGGAATGGCGCTGACAGGCCTTGGTGCGTGGTGGACGCACCGCATCGCTTTGGGTGTGCAGGCTTACGCATGATCGCTGCCCTCTTACTCGCAGCTGCAGTGCTCTTTGGAGGTTCAGCCCCACAGAGCCGCCGAAGGTTACGGGCTTTTGCACCTTCCCGCGCAATACGCCCGCGTCGTTCCCTCAGCCGAGCAGCGATGATCCGTATCTTCGCCGCGGTGGTCGGCCTATCTATCGCGGTGTGGATGGAGAGCACGCTCGGCTTCGTTCTTGGCGGTCTTGGTGCTGCAGTTGTTGTGTTCGCACTTTCTCGATCTTCATCACGCGCTGTTCGACGCCGGCAAACGCAATTGCATCAACAGACTCCTCTCGTGGCCGATCTGCTTGCTTCCTGTATGTCGAGTGGCGCGACCATTCATGCAGCTGTGTCAGCCGTTGCCCGAGCGATTGACTCACCGATGTCGGAAGTGATGGCGACCGTCGAGCGATCACTCGCTGTAGGAGCTCCAAATCCATGGAGTGAATTGGAACCCTCACCGCTCGCGCGCGCTATGCAACGGTCAACACGTTCCGGGGCGCCGTTGACGGATGTACTCCCGTTGATCGCTGAAGAACTGCGACGCGATGCGCGATTAAGAGCCGAGGCTGCAGCACGCTCGGCTGGCGTACGAGCAGTCCTGCCGCTGGTTGCCTGCTTTCTGCCCGCGTTTTTGTTGATTGGCGTTGTGCCGGTCGTTGCTTCTCTAGCGCAGGGGCTCTGGAAGTAGTTCCCCTTGATCATGTTTTCCCCAGTTTGTGAATTGGGTATTCCGTGTTCTTGGCGCATCACTGAGTCTGTGGTCACGGTCATCGTGACCGTCCGACCTGAGTCGGAAGTGCAAGGAGAATCTATGCGTCAAGTTCTTGCCCGTCTTTCCCGCGATGATCGCGGCCTCACAACTGCCGAATACGCCGTCGGGACAGTCGCTGCAGCGGGTCTTGGTGGCTTGCTCATTAAGCTGTTGACGAGTGATTGGGTGCGCGACCTCATTTGGAATCTGATCAAGAGTGCGATCTCCGTCTTCTTCCCGGCGTGACCGGAGTTGCTGCGCTCGTGTGGGTGATCATCACTTGCACGAGCGCGGCAGCGCGGTCATCGAAGCCGCTATCGCGATCCCGGCACTTTTCGCTATCACTTTCGCTCTCCTGTGGGTGATTAGTGTGGGCGTCACGCATGCTCGCGTCGATGAAGCTGCCTATTCTGCGGCGCGACTTGCGGCCAGGGGAGTGAGTGAGGATTCCATTCGGCTAGCAGTGCGATCGCGTCTCGCCAGTGCTGAAATTGCGATGACACTTGATGCAGACACCGTGTCAGTCACTGTTACTGATCAGGTGCTCGCGAATGTGCCAATTCTGCGGGGCTTGGTGACACCGGTGAGTGCGACTGCGGTTGTTGCTCGGGAGAGCGAGTGAGAAGTGATCGTGGGGCGGCAACGGTCTTCGCTCTGGCCATGGCCGCAGTACTTTGCACGGGTGGAGTAGTGGGTCTGGCTGTAGTGGAGAGCACTGTTCGGCATACGAGACTTGGTCACATCGCCGATAGCGCGGCCTTGGCCGCGGCCACATCGGGCTGCCCACTCGCTGAACGACTTGCTCATGAGTCCGGCGCGGCCCTCGACTCCTGCGAGATCGACGGGCTCGATGCGGTCGTCTCGGTCTCGTGTCTGGGTGGCGGGCTCCTCTCCCGGTTAGCGATGTTGTCCGACCAACCACCACCACGATTAAGCGCCTCCGCTCGCGCCGGTCCGTGATCGGCCGCGGGTGGCTACCCAGACATCCGACGTCTTCCCCCTGTTCCCCTATCGTGGAGGGCCCGAAGCCGGTACGGTCAGGGTTCAGCCGCAGGGAGGTCCTCAGTGGGAATTCGTCGCGTGGTCACCGGCCACGACGCGCAGGGGAAATCCGTCTTCGTACGAGATGAATCCGTTGCGGCGCTCGAACTGCCACTGTTTCCGGGCTGGCAGTTCTTCGACATCTGGGGTGGCGATTCCACCCCTCGCTTCCCCGATGGTGGCGAGTTGCCTACTGCAGCGACTTACTTCCCACCTCTGCACGGGTTCCGCTTTACTTTCTCGACGATTCCACCCGTAGATACTCCGCCCGCCGAGGGCGTTGATGAGGTTGAAGGCCTTGCCGAGGTGGAACGTGCCCTGCCCGGGATGATGTCGCACCTTGAGGCAGACGGCATGCATACCACCGACAGCATTGATTTTGAGGTCGTGATAAGCGGCAAGGTGTACCTGCAACTCGACGGTGGCGAGGAGCGGCTCCTGCTCCCGGGCGACACCGTCGTACAAAACGGCACGCGTCATGTGTGGCGCAACCCTGGCCCCGAGCCCTGTCTCTTGGCCGTTGTCATGATCGGCGCACATCGAGTGAAGGACTAACCATGGATATTCGGCTAGATGGACGTCGTGCGATCGTCACTGGAGCAGCTTCGGGCATTGGTGCTGCAATTGCCCAGTCGCTGTCGGAGTCTGGTGCCCTAGTTTTTCTGACCGATCGCAATGCGGCTGGGCTGAAGACCGTGGCGGAGTCGCTCGCGGGACCTTCCGCACAAGCAGTTGTTGATTTTATGGACGATGATGCTGGCGAGCGTGTAGTAGCCGCGGCAGTCGAAGCGTTCGGTGGTGTCGACATCGTCATCAACTGTGCTGGTGTTCTCGAGACTGCTCCATTTGGAGAGATGACAGCAACGCTCTTTGATCGCATCATGAAAATCAATGTGCGCGGTGCTTACACAGTCACTCTTGCGGCCTTCCCGTACCTCTCGCGTGGTTCGGCTGTCGTAAACATCGCGTCTGGCAACTCGGTGCTTGCCTCTCCGGGAGGTAGTGCCTACGCGACATCCAAGGGTGCGCTTGTCTCAATGACGCGGGGAATCGCCGCTGATCTCTCACCAATGGGCATTCGGGTCAATTGCATTTGCCCAGGACCCATCGAGACGCCGCTGCTTGAGTCTGCGTTGGCTGACCCAGAAATTAACGCCATGATCGTCAATGCGGTGCCGGCTGGACGAGTCGGTCTGGCCTCGGAGATTGCTGCGGCTGCGACGTTCCTTGCCTCCGACGCAGCCTCATATATGTACGGTGCCAGCATTAATGTCGATGGGGGAACGACTGCGGTGTGGAGCCCTGCCGCTCCAGGTACTTCACCAGAGGAATGAGCATGGATGAGTTCATGCTGCATCGCAATCTGATTCAGCGCGTCAACATTGGCGACTCGCTTACTCGCGCGGCCGCGCGCTATCCCCGTAAAGAAGCGATTGTCGACGGCGATCGGCGCATGACTTACCGCGATTTTGACGACTCGGTCAACCGCATTGCTCACGCACTCATT
>CAINMH010000079.1 GCA_903850745.1 uncultured bacterium | reverse complement strand
TGCGCGCTATGACTAATGAACCCGGGTACAGCGCGCGGCGACCAAGAAGTGAAAGCACCGCCGGCAGCAACCACACTGCAGCAAGCATCACCAGTAGGACAGTTCCTGAGGCAGCGAGCGCAAGCCCATTGAAGAAGCTAATACGCATGACGAACAATCCAAGAAGCGCGATGATTACGGTCGACGCAGCGAAAACAACTGCGCGTCCCGACGTATTGACGGCTTCTAACGCGGCCTGCTTCGGATCACGGCCTGCTTGGATCGCTTGCCGGAATCGGTTGATGACAAACAGCGAGTAGTCAATGCCTACCCCAAGACCGATCATGGCGGCCAAGGTTGGAGCGAACGTGGCGACATCAAGGAACCGTGCGACAAAAAGTAGGAACGCCGCACCGAGACCAACGCCAAAGATGGCCGTAAACAATGGCAAGCCTGCGGCAATAAAGGAGCCGAAAGCAATCAGCAGAATGATCAATGCGACCAGGACACCGATGACTTCACTACTCGGTGGCTCCTGTCCGGCGAAGGAAAGCACCTGCCCGCCGGCACCTACCTCCATGCCGCTTTGGCCGTTTGCCGCCTTGACCATATTGATGATCTCAACAGCGGTGGTACTGGGCACATCAGCACCATCACCACTGCCTGAGAAGGTCACCATCGACTTCGCAACAAGCCCATCGGGGCTAATCGGAGAGGTTGCCTCAGCCGCAGCCACCCATGCCTCGCGGATGTCAACGGGGAGATCTTTGATGTTGTCAGGGATGGGTGCGAACCGGCAGTCTGGGCCGAATCCGCGAACGGAGTTCGGGTCGGTCATCACGTAGAACGGATTGGTGACACAGCCGACTGCGGGCAGGGTGCCCATCTTCTCGAGCATCGGCACGATCACTGTTGCTGAAGCCGAGTCAATAGCAGTGCCGCTACTCGGCGACCAGACGATCGAAGCTGTTGATGCTGTGGCCTCAGATTGACCGGCGTTAGGCATCTTGCTGAGGAGTTCTGTGGCTTTCAGCGAATCCGTGTCCGGCAGTGAGAAAGAGTCATTGAGCTTTCCGCCCAGTGGCCCGCCGAGAGTGAACACGACCATCGCGAGGACAAACCACGCACCAATCGCCCACCAAGGCCTTCGAACTGCCCACCGAGACAAGCCGCCCATGACATTCTCTCTTTCACAACTAGGAAGTATGTGTGTTACACACGTAATTTGTACTGTAAAGTACATGTGCTAGGCATGCAAATCGAGGAGGAAGGAGGATCCCGTGGCCGATCAGGGCTTGGAAATGACAGATGAGACATTGGCACGGATGGGCGCCCACATCCCGGACGACCTTCTTGACCTCTTCGAACAGGTGCAGCGGCGACTGCGTCCACTCGTCTCCCGGCCTCCGGTGGGTCAATTACCCATGCCCTCACTGGGACGCCCCCTTGATGTAGCCAAACTGACCGCGTGTTCCGAACTTCGTGACCTCACATCCAACGGGCCGGTATCCGTAAAGGACCTCGCGGACAGCCTCGGGCTCGACCACTCCACAGTGAGCCGACTACTCAGCGAACTCGAAGAAGACGGGCTTGTCGAACGCGGAAGTGACCCAGAAGATAGGCGCCGTCGCACGATCACGCTCACGCCCCTCGGCGTTGCAGTCGGCGCTGAGTCTCGTCAATTGGCTCGCGTCTTTGCACGCATGATGTTTGCGGATTGGGAGGCGTCAGACATTCGCACGCTCCTGGACTTGATGGATCGGCTCTTGGAGAACACACATTCCCTGATGCCGTTGTTGAAGGACATCGCGATTCAGCAAGTAAAATCGAGTCCCGAGTAGCGGATCGCGAGAGCACTAAAACTCGCTGAACTTCTCCATCGGGCCATCCCACGTCACGGGCAGTGGTGCATGTCCAGGTAGCACCCTTTGCACGATCTCATCGAGAACTACTCGTACGAATCGCTCCCCCACCCACAGATGACCAGCACCTTCTACGGCAATGACCTCCGCATGAGGCACAGCAGCGAATCCCGCACGCGCCTCGTCAGGTTTTAAGTAGTCGTCGTTCTCTGGAATCAAACACGTCATTGGTCGAAGCGAATTCACCCAACTCGGTAGCGCGTCAATCTCGGGGCCACGCAAGGGTGGAGACAGGAGCACGACTCCGCGAACCGGATCCACATTGCCGTGCCGCAAGGCAACGGCCGTTCCGAAGGACCACCCCACGATCCACGGATCGGGGAGCCCTCGTCTCTGGACTTCAGCAAGCGCAGCCGCAAGGTCAAGCCCTTCATCGAGACCTTCGTCATAGGAACCTTCACTTGCCCCTAACGCACTGACCGCGCCACGCATATTGAATCGAAGCACCGCGATTCCAGCGAGAGCGGGCAATCGCCACGCCATTTTGCGCAGAACATGACTGTCCATCATCCCGCCGTGGGTAGTCAACGGATGCAAGCAGATGATCGTGGCCACCGGCGCGACATCGATGGGAGTCGCGAGTTCGCCCACGAGACGCAGCCCGTCGGCAGTGAATAGCTCGAGGTCTTCGCGATGCGCTGGGAGAACACTCCCAGCCGAGATATCAGCCACGGCGCCCTTTACTTCTTCGGCCGACGATGCGTGCGCTTCTCCCAGCACGGCGAATGCCAATGCCGTCGATCCTCTGATGCCGATGCACCCCCATCAGGCCACGCCACGGTATGCGGTGTGGCCGGACGGATCTCCTGATCGCAACCCGGGCAGCGATATGCCTTGGTCGCCGCTGCACCCGTCACGCGGCGGACGACCCAATCGCCATCAGGAAGTTCCTGCACCTCGCTGGGCAGCCATCCGCCAGGAGTGCGCAACTCGGCGCGATCTTCCTCCCGGCGACGGTTGTGTCGGCCCACGGCTATGCGTAGGTCCGGAACCCGTGACCAGCCTTGCGGCCCAGGTATCCAGCCATCACCAGGTTTTCCAAGCGACGAGCAGGTGCAAACCCTGGCTCGCGGAACTCTTCGAACAAGACCTTCTGAATGGCCAATGACACATCAAGGCCCACAACATCGAGCAACTCAAATGGGCCCATGGGATAGCCACAGCCCTTCTTCATCGCCAAGTCAATGTCGTCAGCACTCGCATAGTTGGCTTCAAGCATGCGCACGGCATCATTGAGATAGGGGAACAGCAACGCGTTCACGATGAACCCGGCACGATCTCCGCAAAGAACCGCTTGCTTCTTGGTCCGCTTGCATACATCGATAGCAGTGGCAACGACATCCTGCGCTGTGGATACGGTGCTGACGATCTCCACGAGTCGCATAATCTGCGCGGGATTGAAGAAGTGCAAGCCCACCACATCTTGGGGACGCTTGGTCGCAGCGGCGAGCGCCACAACGGGAAGACTCGATGTCGTTGTCGCAAGAATCGCTCCGGGCTTGCAAATCTCATCGAGATTCTCGAAGAGCGCGATCTTGATCTGCAGATCCTCGACGAGCGCCTCGACAACGAGATCAACATCAGCCAGGTCGTCCAAGGATGTTGTGCCGGTGACACGAGCGAGTGCCGCTTCGCGTCCGGCCTCATCGAGCTTGCCGCGCTGAACGGCCTTTTCCAAAGACTTGGACATCGCCGCCTTGCTCTTTTCGAGACGGTCTTCCCCGCGGCCGACGACAACAACATCGAATCCGTTGAGGGCGAAGACCTCGACCATTCCGGAGGCCATCGTGCCCGTGCCAACGACGCCGACCTTTTGGACTGGTCGCGGGGCCGCAGCGACACTGCCACCAGCACCCGGAGTCAAGGAGTCAGAGACGACTACCGGCGAGTGCGGCGCTTCGTAGGTATAGAAACCACGACCGGATTTGCGGCCCTTGAAACCGGCAGTGACCATCTGCTTGAGCAGCGGACTCGGCGCGTGCAGCCGATCGCGATCTTGCCGGTACATCGTCTCGAGGATTTCGTATGCAGTGTCCAAACCGATGAGATCGAGCACAGCGAGTGGCCCTTGCGGCAGACCGCAGCCAAAACGCATCGCGGCGTCGATGTCCTCACGTGTCGCATATCGCTGCTCGTACATAGTGACTGCATGGTTGAGGTAGCCGAAGAGCAAAGCATTGGCAATGAAGCCCGCGCGATCCTCGACGACGACTGGGTGCTTGCCGAGTGACTCAGCAAACTCACATGCCTCAGCGATGACGGCGTCATTGGACACCACTGTGCGCACGACCTCGCAAAACCCCTGAATCGGCGCTGGGTTGAAGAAGTGGATTCCGACGACTCGCGCCGGGCGGGACGTACTCACTGAAATCTCGGTGACGGAGAGTGCGGAAGTATTGGTGGCAAGAATTGCGTCAGGGCGAGTGACCTTGTCGAGGATCGCGAAGACCGAGCGCTTGAGATCGAGATTCTCTGGGACAGCCTCGACAACCAAGTCGACGCCGCGCAGGTCTTCCACATCGAGGGAATAGCTGATGCGGGCGAGAAGATCGGAACGCTCGGCTTCGGTGACTTTGCCACGCTCAAGCGCACGGGCACTCGAATGCTCGACCGTGGCACGACCGCGCTGGAGTGCCTCGAGAGTCACCTCAACGGCGATGACCTCATAGCCATTCCGGGCGCATACCTCGGCCACGCCGGCACCCATGGTGCCTAGCCCGACTACCCCCACCTGCTTAATGGACATTACGACTCCTCATGTTTCGGCCCTGGAGCTGCAGCCAGCATGCCCCGAACCTCAAGTATCTTCGGTGCGCAGTCTGTCATGCAGGCGTACCCTCGCCAATATGACTTCCGCCATGTTCGCATCGACGTCCCCCCTGACTGGTGAGCCGATCGGCGAGTTTCCGATTTCTGGCGCGGCCGAGGTTCAGGCAGCTATCGACCGGGCCCAGATCGCGGCTCGATGGTGGGCCGACCTCGGCTGGAACGGTCGCCGAGCACGATTAATGGCGTTTAAAGGTGTTGTGGCAATGCGTTCGGAGGAACTGGCCGAACTCATGCATCGTGAGGGTGGCAAGCCCGTCGAGGACGCTCTCATGGAGGTGCTCCTCACACTCGAGCACATCGACTGGGCAACCCGGAATTCGCGCCGAATCTTGGGCGAGCGCAGCGTACGACCGAGTCTGTTCACTCTCAATTTCAAGGCCACCCTTACCTACGAACCTGTCGGAGTAGTTGGAGTGATCGGGCCATGGAACTACCCGGTCTTCACACCGGTGGGCTCCATCGGTTACGCACTCGCAGCGGGCAACGCAGTGATCTTCAAGCCCTCCGAATGGACACCGGCAGTCGGTGCGTGGCTGGTCGACGCATTTGCTCAGGTGGTCCCCGAGCAGCCGGTGCTGCAACTACTGACAGGCGATGGATCAACGGGGGCGCTGCTGTGTTCGGCTGGACTTGGCGCAGTCGCCTTCACTGGGTCGACAGCTGTCGGTCGCAAGGTGATGGCCGCGTGCGCCGCGACGATGACTCCGGTGGTGATCGAAGCCGGGGGCAAGGATGCAGTTCTCATCGACGCGGATGCCGACTTAGTCAAGACGGTTGATTCCGTCGCATTCGGGGCTTTCTCTAACGCAGGTCAGACCTGTGTCGCTGTGGAACGCGTCTACGTACACGAAGATGTCTACGACGAGTTCCTCTCGCTTCTTGCTGCAAAGGCAAGGGAACTTCACCCCGGAACATCCATGGATTCTTCGTACGGACCGATGACTATGCCGAAACAGGTCGAGATTGTTCGCAGTCAGGTCACAGATGCGCTCTCGCGCGGCGCAGTCGCCGTAGTAGGAGGTATCGATTCTGCGGATGCGCGTGTGATCATGCCCATCGTCCTGGCAGAGGTCCCAGAAACTTCCACCGCGATGACCGATGAGACTTTCGGTCCCATGGTTGCGGTCAATAAAGTGCGGTCCCTCGATGAAGCTGTCGATCGAGCCAACGCGACCCCTTACGGGCTTGCCGCTTCCATCTTCGGACGCGACCGGGCCAAGTGTGAAGCAGCGGCCCGTCGCCTGCGGGTGGGCATGGTCAGCATCAACTCGTGGGTGATGTACGCAGGTTTCCCCGCACTCCCGTGGGGCGGAGTCGGCGACTCAGGTGTCGGCCGCATCCATGGCGCTGACGGTTTACGGGCCTTCACCCGAGCGAAGAGTGTCGTGCGCGAGCGCTTCGCTTTGCCGATCAGCCTCGTCTCATTCGAGCGCAAGCCAGGCACCACAGAGCTATTGGCCAAAGCCATGAAGAAAATTCATGGGCCCCGCCCATGGCATCGCTGACGCGATACGGCCACTGAGACGACTCACTAGAAGAGTCGCAGGCTCGGGTCTTCCGTGCCGCGAAGCGCGTCGTAATCCAGCACTAGACAGCGAATTCCTCGATCTTCGGCGAGCACTCGCGCCTGCGGCTTGATCTCCTGAGCCGCAAAGACTCCCGTCACGGGGGCGATGAGTGGATCACGATTCATGAGCTCGAGATAACGCGTGAGCTGTTCTACACCGTCAATCTCACCACGACGTTTGATCTCTACGGCCACATGGGCGCCATCACTGTCTCGACACAGCAAATCAACGGGGCCGATAGGCGTCTGGAACTCCCGACGCACCAGCGTCCAGCCCTCACCCAGTGTGAGCACGTGCAGGGCAAGTAGTTCTTGCAAATGCGCCTCTACGCCGTCCTTGACTAAGCCGGGGTCGACACCGAGATCGTGCTCGGAATCGTGATGGATTTCAAGAAGTCGGATAGTGAGGGTCTCGCCAGCCTTATTGGTCACGGTCCAGATCTGAAGCTCATCATCGAGCGACTCACGCAATGTGCACGGCGGACTCATCCAATTAAGCGGCTTATAGGAGCCGCCGTCAGCGTGGACCAAGACCGAGCCATCGGCCTTCACCATCAACACACGTACGGCCTCGGGCAAGTGCGCCGTGAGTCGACCGGCATAGTCCACCGAGCAACGGGCGACAACGATGCGCATGAGACAGCAGGCTACAGCGGCACTAGGCCATTAGCGACGCGCACGACGTTGAGCACCTTGGTCATCACTGCCGTCGCGTCGTAGTCCTTCGGAGTGAAGACTGCTGAAACGCCACGGGCCATCAATGTCTCTGCATCGATATCAGGAATGATGCCGCCGACGACCACAGGCACATCTGAGAGCCCCGCAGCACGGAGGCCATCGATGATGGCGGGGACTAGTTCGAGGTGCGAGCCCGACAGGATCGATATGCCCACAACATGCACATCTTCGGAGACAGCTGCCGCGACAATCTGCTCGGGCGTGAGTCGAATGCCTTGGTAGATAACTTCGAAACCTGCATCACGCGCACGCACCGCAATTTGCTCTGCGCCGTTGGAGTGGCCATCAAGACCGGGTTTGCCGACTAGGAAGCGCAGATTTCGGCCGAGTTCCTCGCCCGTCGCGCGGACGGACTCGCGCACCGTACGCAAGGATTCGGACGGCTCTGCGGTGGCGATCACACCTGAGACGCCTGTAGGTGCGCGATATTCGCCAAATACTTCACGAAGAATCTCCGACCACTCCCCCGTGGTCACCCCGGCGCGCGCGCATTCGAGCGTGGCAGCGATCAAGTTAACGTCACTTGAGGCATCGACTCGCAACTGCGAAATCGCAGCATCGACGCGCGCTGAGTCTCGCCCATTGCGCCACACCTGCAGATCTGCAATCGCGATCGCCTCAACCTCAGGGTCGACGGTCTGAATTGCATTGTCGATGTCGGCCAGCAGTGGATTGGGCTCCGTTGTAGTGAAAGCATTAACGCCGACGATAACGAGATCGCCTGCTTCGACGCGGGCGCGACGCTCGGCGTGCGAGCCCACCATCTGGCCCTTCATGTAGCCACTCTCGACTGCGGCGACAGCACCGCCCATGTCGAGCACACGCTGGATCTCCTCGCGTGACTCGACGACCAATTCGTTGACCTTTGCTTCGATCACATGCGAGCCAGCGAAGATGTCGTCGTATTCAAGCAAGTCACTCTCATACGCCAGCACCTGCTGCATGCGCAGGGACCACTGCTGATCCCACGGGCGAGGCAGGCCCATGGCCTCGTTCCAAGCGGGCAACTGCACGGCGCGAGCACGCGCGTCCTTGGAGAGCGTGACGGCTAGCATCTCCAAAACGATGCGCTGCACGTTGTTTTCTGGCTGCGCTTCAGTGAGCCCAAGTGAATTAACTTGCACGCCATAACGGAACCGGCGCTGAGCCGCGTCAGTGACTCCGTAGCGCTCACGCGTGAGGTCGTCCCACAACTCGACGAATGCGCGCATCTTGCACATCTCTTCGACGAAACGCACGCCGGCATTTACAAAGAACGAGATGCGGCCCACAACTTCACCGAAGCGCTCGGCGGGCACCTGTCCGGAGTCACGCACAGAATCCAGCACCGCAATCGCCGTGCAAATGGCGTAGGCAATCTCCTGCACCGGAGTCGCACCGGCTTCCTGCAGGTGATAACTGCAGATGTTGATCGGATTCCACTTAGGAATGTTGTTGACGGTGTAGGAGATCATGTCGGTGATCAACCGAAGCGAAGGCCCGGGTGGGAACACATAGGTGCCACGCGAAAGGTATTCCTTGATGATGTCGTTCTGTGTCGTGCCCTGGAGCGCACTGACATCGGCTCCTTGCTCTTCTGCAGCAGTGACATACAGAGCGAGCAGCCACATTGCGGTGGCGTTGATCGTCATCGACGTGTTCATCTCGTCGAGCGGGATGCCATCAAACAGTCGACGCATATCGCCGATGTGAGTGATAGGGACGCCCACCTTTCCCACTTCACCACGCGCCATCACGCTGTCGGGGTCGTAGCCGGTCTGTGTCGGCAGGTCGAAGGCGATGGAGAGGCCGGTCTGGCCCTTGGCCAAGTTGCGGCGATAGAGCGCGTTGGACTCAGCGGGCGAGGAGTGGCCGGCATAGGTGCGCATCAGCCACGGGCGATCCTTCGTCATAGCCTCTGAGGGTACGCCATTTGCGTGAACGAGCGTTAGCGGATCTACCTGCGGATGCAGGAGATGTCTCAGTGCTGCACGCTAATACCGTGTCAATGTCCAACTCCGCGTCGTTCATGGTCGGGCCTTTCATCGCGATCCTGGCCATAGGCATTCTCGTGTTGATCCTGCGCTGGGCCTTTGGCCGACGTACCTCGGTCGTAGCCGCTCCGGCTCAACCGGGCCCCGAGAGCGACTACGGCATGCTCGTCGTGGTCTCAAAGCCAGGTTCCTACGTCGAGGGCGAGCTCCAACGACGCACCCTTGAGGGCGCCGGCATTCGTGCGACTCTCGCCCAGACCCTCGATGGGCCGCGTGTGATGGTGTGGCCGACGGACGAAAGCAAGGCCCGATCAGTGATCAACGACAAAGGCTGAGATCTAGCGTTGTGCCGGAATAGCTTTGGTGCTGCTCGATTCGCTCGTGGGCCGGAATAGTCCGGAAGGGACGTAAAGGCCGAAGGACTAAATCCTGTAAGGATTTACGTCCGGCAGGCCCAAGTCCCTGGAGGAGCTATTCCGGCACAACATCTTGTGCTCTGTCGGCCGAAAAATTCCTCAAAAGATTTGTGCACAAGTACTTGACTGTCGTACTACAGTACTATTATTATTTGGGTAGTTGAAGAGCTTCTTGATTGGTCGCAGCCGTTGGGCTGGGCAGTAAGAGTCGAGAGGCACCCGGCCCTCAGGGTGTCGGGTGAGTGGAGTCGGGGCCGCAGATTTTTTGCGGGTGCACCGGCGACGTGATGTGCAGTGTCCATCCCACTCGCCTGGAGTCCCATGACCATCACCGTTACGCGCAGTTGGGCAGCAGATGATGCTGTCGCGGCTGAGGTGGCCGGTCTGCGCTCGAGTCTGACGGCATCGCGTGTAGCTCTCGAAAGCGCTGTGCAACGAATGGCCACTTCGGTGAGTGGTGATGATCTGGCGTGGGCCGCTGATGATGAAATCGCAGAGACACTGCTAGTCTTAGTTGATCTGACACGTCGCCTTGACGCGCTCAAAGGTGATGTGGCCGCTCGTGTCACGGGTGGCAACACGTTTGCTGAGGCCGGGTTCCGCACGGCATCTTCGTGGTTGCGGGCGCGGACGAATGAATCGTTCGCAAGTGTGAAGCGCACACTCGAGGCAGGTGACTGGCTCGGTGCGGTGCCCGTGATGGGTGCCGCGTGGCGAGAGGGTTCGGTGTCACGCACACATGTCGCAGCGTTGGTGGAAGCGCACACTCGTTTCCCGCGCTGCTCGGCCGGCTTGTCACAGATTGAGGCGGAGTTGACTGCCGTTGCGTGTGACCTCGACCCCAAGACGTTTTCCCGCATCCTGATGACCAAGCTCCACGAGATAGACCCTGATGCGATCGACGACGCGGAAGCTAAGCGCCGCCGCCGCGATGTCGGATTGCATGTGTCGACCACGATCGACGGATTCGTCGCAGTCAACGGGCTGCTAACACCAGAAATAGGCCAACAACTCATCAACTCCCTCGCAGCGGCGAGTGACGCGCTACGCCGCAAAGGGATAGAAGATCCTTCCGACGACACAGATGCACCCCCACAGGTCGAACAGCCCATCAGCAAACGCAATCTCGATGCCTTGGCCTACATCCTCGATGCAGCGGCGGCCGCGACGGGCGACTTCAAACTCCCCGACGTGGGCGGCGCGCGGCCCGTGGTTCAGGTGACCATCGACTCCGAGAGCCTCATTGCCCACGGCTCATCCGCCCCGGGCTGGATCACCTCACTCACCGGCCAAACACTCACCCCAGTCTCCGCTGCAGCAGTCCGACGCCTTGCGTGCGACTCCGTGCGCCAAATCCTGCTGCTGGACTCCCGCGGGCACCTTGACGCGATCTCCGCCCTCGAACGAGTCGTCCCGCTACCGATGCGCAAAGCAATCACCATCCGAGACCGCGGCAGATGCAGATTCCCCGGATGTCGACACGCAATCCGCGAAGTCCACCACATCGCATACTGGCAACACGGCGGGAAAACCACCACCGACAACCTCGTCGGACTATGTAGTCACCATCACCACTTAGTGCACGACAAGGGGTGGACTCTGTCCGGAGACCCCAACCACAAACTCACCTTCACCGACCCGACTAAACGCGAATGGCACTCCGACCCACCACCACGCGAATAAAGGTCTAGCTACAGCGACAGGCGTTGAATGTCAGCGCCGAGACTTTGCAATTGCCCGACAAACCCCGCATACCCACGATCAATGTGATGCACCTCGTGCACCATCGTCACGCCCTCGGCCACTAGACCCGCGATGACTAGCGATGCTCCCGCACGAATGTCGGTGGCCTCTACTGGCGCACCACTGAGCATCGGCTTGCCCCGAACAAGCGCGTGATGACCATCCGTGCGCACGTCAGCGCCAAGACGCGCGAGTTCGTTGACAAAGCGGAACCGCGCCTCGAATAGGTTCTCGGTGACCATCGCCGCACCATCGGCAATGGCGTTAAGAGTGATGAACTGCGGTTGCAGGTCGGTCGGAAAGCCCGGATACGGAAGCGTCACGACATCAACAGACTTTGGCCGACGATCCATGGTGACGCGGATCGAATCTGGTCCGGTCAGCACCGTCGCACCAGCCGACACGAGCTTGTCGAGGGCGATTTCAAGATGCTCCGCCCGAGTGTTTTCGATGAGAATGTCGCCTTGTGTGACGGCTGCTGCAACTGCCCAGGTGCCCGCAACAATGCGGTCAGAGACAGTGCGATGCGAGACCGGACGCAGCGAGTCCACACCGGTGATGGTCAACGTGGAGGTGCCCACCCCCTCAATGTCCGCGCCCATCGCAAGCAGCATGGTGCAGATGTCGACGATCTCTGGCTCGCGCGCTGCATTGTCGATCACTGTGGTGCCTGCAGCGGTGATGGCTGCCATCAGGATCGTTTCCGTGGCACCCACGCTGGGAAACTCCAACGGAATATGTGTGCCGCGCAAGGGGCCATTACGTTTGGCGATGAGGTAGCCATGTTCGCTGACAACTTCCGCACCGAGTCGCTCAAGACCGTCTACGTGCATATCTAGGCCACGCGATCCGATGTTGTCTCCCCCGGGCATAGCGACATCTGCTTCTCCACAGCGAGCGAGTAGCGGTCCGAGCACACAGATAGACGCACGCATACGTCGCACGAGGTCATAGTCGGCACGGTGATTGAGTTGCGCCGGAACAGTGACGGCTACTGAGCCAGCCTCGCTGTCGTGCACAACGTCACAACCCATGCGACGGAGCAACTCAGCCATGATTTCGACGTCGAGGATGTCCGGCACTTCAGTGAGCGTGGTGGTGCCTTCCACCAAGAGGGCGGCGGCCATCAACTTCAGGACGCTGTTCTTGGCGCCGGTGACGCGAACGCGCCCGACGAGGCGCGCTCCCCCGACTATCCGTAAGTGGCTCACGGGTCTATCCTCACACCATGGTCAACCTCACCCGGATCTACACCCGTACAGGGGACGACGGCACGACCGCCCTAGGCGACATGTCGCGTACCGCCAAGACCAATCCGCGCCTGGGCGCCTACGCCGACGTGGACGAGGCCAACAGTTCCATTGGCGTAGCCATTGCTCTCGGCGGGCTTGACGATGACGTCAAAACACTCCTCACAAACATTCAAAATGAGCTATTCGACGTCGGCGCTGACCTGTGCACGCCGGTCGTGGCCAACCCTGAGTACCCACCGCTGCGGGTTACGCAGGCGTACATCGATTCACTCGAGGCCGCGTGCGACCTCTACAACTCCAAGTTGGAGCCGCTGCGGTCCTTCGTGCTCCCCGGTGGCACTCCTGGCGCGGCTCTGCTTCATGTTGCCCGCACTGTCATCCGGCGAGCCGAGCGCACCACGTGGGCCGCAATCTCGCTGTATGACGATGGCGTCAACGAACTGACGGCGCTGTACCTCAACCGACTCAGCGATTTGCTCTTTATCCTGGCGCGTTACGCAAACCTCGGCCACGGTGGCGACGTGCTGTGGCAGCCCGGCACCCACCGCTAAAGCAGCGGACTACTTACCGCCCATTGCTACGTTGAGGCGCGTCTCTGCACGCTTGGCAGCCTTGGACTCCGGCGAACCTGCTTCTCCTGCAGCTGCCTGAGCCTTAGCGAGTGCGGCCTTCGCGCGATCAACGTCGATCTCAGACGCCATCTCGGCAGTCTCGGCGATGACCTGAACGTTGTTGCCATCGACGGCAAAGAACCCGCCATGAACCGCGACGAGCACCTTGGTGCCATCAGTGGTCTCGATGCGCAGCGGACTCTCCACCAGGAGTGCCAGCACAGGCTCGTGACCGGGCAGGATGCCGATTTCGCCTTCGGGAGTCTTGGCCACGACAGACTTCGCGGAGCCCTGCCACAAGGAGCGCTCCGCGGAGACCACCGCGACGTTCAACTCAGCCACGATCAGGACTCCTTGGCCAACTCAGCAGCGCGCTTCTCGACGTCGTCGATGCCGCCACACATGAAGAATGCCTGCTCTGGCAGGTGGTCGTACGTGCCTTCGCACAACGCCTTGAACGAAGCAATGGTGTCTTCAACGGGCACGAACGAACCGGGCTGACCGGTGAAGGCCTCCGCGACGAACATGTTCTGCGAGAGGAAGCGCTGGATACGACGGGCGCGGCCCACGAGGATCTTGTCCTCTTCGGAGAGCTCGTCGATGCCGAGAATGGCGATGATGTCCTGCAGATCCTTGTAGCGCTGGAGGATCTCCTTGACACGGGCCGCCACGCGGTAGTGATCGTCACCGATGTAGCGCGGATCAAGAATGCGCGAGGTGGAGTCGAGCGGATCCACAGCCGGGTAGATGCCGAGCTCGGAGATCGGACGGGAGAGAACCGTCGTCGCATCGAGGTGGGCGAACGTGGTGGCCGGGGCCGGGTCGGTCAGGTCGTCTGCGGGGACGTAGATGGCCTGAAGCGATGTGATGGAGTGGCCACGCGTGGAGGTGATGCGCTCCTGCAACTGGCCCATCTCATCAGCCAGAGTGGGCTGGTAACCCACAGCCGAAGGCATACGGCCGAGGAGGGTAGAGACCTCAGAACCTGCCTGCGTAAAGCGGAAGATGTTGTCGATGAAGAGGAGCACGTCCTGCTTCTGGACATCGCGGAAGTACTCGGCCATCGTCAACGCGCTGAGTGCGACGCGAAGACGCGTGCCCGGCGGCTCGTCCATCTGGCCGAAGACAAGTGCGGTCTTTTCCAGAACGCCCGACTCGGACATTTCGAGGAAGAGGTCGTTTCCTTCACGGGTGCGCTCGCCGACTCCGGCGAACACCGACACCCCACCGAAGTTCTCCGCAACGCGATAGATCATCTCCTGAATGAGGACCGTCTTGCCCACGCCGGCGCCGCCGAACAGGCCGATCTTGCCGCCCTTGACGTAAGGGGTGAGCAGGTCGATGACCTTGATGCCGGTCGCGAAGACCTCGGTCTTTGCTTCAAGCTGATCGAACGGCGGTGCAGCGCGGTGAATTCCCCAACGCTCCTTGATCTCCAAGGTTGCCGGGTCGACGTCGAGGGGCACACCGAGGGTGTTCCATACGTGGCCCTTGGTCACGTCGCCTACGGGCACAGTGATCGGTCCGCCAGAGTTGGTGACCGCAGCGCCGCGCACCAGACCGTCGGTCTGCTGCATGGAGATCGCGCGCACCATGTTGTCGCCAATGTGCTGAGCCACCTCGAGGGTGAGGACGCGCGTTCCGCCACCTTCATCACCCTGATCGAAGTTCACAGACACAGTGAGGGCGTTGTACAGCTCGGGCATCCCCTCGGCCGGGAACTCCACGTCGACCACGGGGCCGGTGACGCGAGCGACACGTCCGACGCTGGTGTTCGTCTCAGCTGTTGCGGTCATTTCCTCAACTCCCTAACTGTTCTTATGCGGACTTCAGCGCGTCGGCTCCGCCGACGATCTCGCTGATTTCCTGGGTGATCTCGGCCTGGCGGGCCTGGTTTGCCTGGCGGGTGAGGCTGCGGATCAGCTCTTCAGCGTTGTCCGTAGCCGACTTCATTGCGCGACGACGTGCAGCGTGCTCGGACGCTGCCGACATCAGCAGCGCCGTGTAGACCGTGTGGTCGATGTAGCGCGGTAGGAGTGCATCGAGCACGGCTTCGGGGCCAGGCTCGAATTCGTAAAGCGGGAACGGCAGATTGCGCGAATCGCTGGCCTCAACGAGCTTCTCTTCAACCTCAAGAGGAAGCATCCGACGGACACGCGGGCTCTGGGTGACCATGTTGACGAAGTGCGTGTAGACGAGGTGAATCTCGTCGAAGCCGCCTTCACTCTCGGGCTTGAGGAATCCCGTCAGCAGGTCATGTCCGATGCGCTGAGCATCGGCGTACGTCGGCTGATCGGTGAAACCAATGTATTCGCCAGCAAGTGCACGACCACGGAAGCGGTAGTACGAGACGCCCTTACGGCCAACAACGAAAAACGTCACATTCAATCCGCGCTCACGAAGGCGAGTAGCGAGCGCCTCCGCCTCTTTGATGGCATTGGAGGAGTAGGCACCAGCCAGACCACGGTCGGCCGTGATCAAGAGGATGGCGGCCTCATCGACGACTTCGCCCTTCGATGTGAGCGGGTGCTTCGAGACGTCCGACGCATGAGACGCGGCCGCAGACACCGCAGCATTGAGCTGGGTGAGGTACGGCGTTGACGCCTCAAGGCGCTGCTGCGCCTTGACGATGCGTGACGAGGCAATGAGTTCCATCGCCTTGGTGATCTTCTTCGTCGCCTGTACGGAACGGATCCGTCGACGGAAGACTCGAAGTTGGGCGCCCATGTGTTAGCTCCGCACAACCTTGGTGATCTTGGTGGGGTCGATCTCTTCGTCCTTGATCGCAGCGACGGGAGCATCGTTCACCAGAAGTGCACCAGAGTTTGTCGTGAACTGCTTCTTGAACTCCGCAATGGCGGACTCAAGGGTCTTGATGCTGTCATCGGAGAGATCATTCGTCTGACGAATCGCATCGAAGATCGCACCCTTGTCGCGGGCCAGATAGTCGAGGAACTCGGCGTCGAAGCGACGAATGTCTTCAACGGGAACGTCATCGAGCTTGCCGCTCGTGCCGGCCCACACAGAGACGACTTCGCGCTCCATCGACTGCGGCTGGTACTGCGGCTGCTTGAGCAACTCCACCAGGCGAGCTCCACGAGCGAGCTGCGCCTTGGACGTCGAGTCGAGGTCGGAACCGAATGCTGCGAACGCCTCCAGCTCGCGGAACTGCGCGAGGTTGAGGCGCAGCGATCCGGCGACCTTCTTCATGGCCTTCGTCTGTGCCGAGCCACCCACGCGCGACACCGAGATGCCGACGTTGATGGCCGGACGTACGCCGGAGTTGAACAGATCAGACTCGAGGAAGCACTGTCCGTCAGTGATCGAGATGACGTTGGTCGGGATGTACGCCGACACGTCGTTGGCCTTGGTCTCAATGATCGGGAGGCCCGTCATCGAACCCGCGCCCATCTCATTGCTGAGCTTGGCGCAACGCTCGAGTAGGCGGGAGTGCAAGTAGAAGACGTCGCCGGGGTAGGCCTCGCGGCCCGGTGGACGACGAAGGAGCAGCGAGACGGCACGGTAGGCCTCGGCCTGCTTCGACAGATCGTCGAACACGATGAGAACGTGCTTGCCGCTGTACATCCAGTGCTGGCCGATGGCCGAGCCGGTGTAAGGGGCGAGGTACTTGAAGCCAGCCGGATCAGATGCGGGAGCAGCGACGATGGTGGTGTATTCCATCGCGCCGTTCTCTTCGAGAGCGCCCTTAACTGCGGCGATCGTTGAGCCCTTCTGGCCGATGGCGACGTAGATACAGCGCACCTGCTTGGAGGGATCGCCCGACTGCCAGTTGGCCTTCTGATTGATGATCGTGTCGATGCAGACCGCAGTCTTACCGGTCTGGCGGTCACCGATAATGAGCTGACGCTGTCCACGGCCAATAGCGGTCATAGCGTCGATGGCCTTGATGCCAGTGAGCAGCGGCTCCTTGACGGGCTGGCGCTCCACAACCGAAGGCGCCTGGACTTCAAGCGCGCGACGGGCTTCGGCCACGATGGGACCGAGTCCATCGATGGGGTTGGCCAGTGGATCGACGACGCGACCGAGGAATGCGTCGCCCACGGGCACGGCGAGCACCTCGCCGGTGCGGCGCACGGGCTGTCCTTCTTCGATGCGCGAACCATCGCCGAGGAGCACAACGCCGATCTCGCGCACGTCGAGGTTGAGGGCGAGACCAAGGAGGCCACCCTCAAACTCAAGGAGCTCGTTTGTCATGGCTGAATGCAGACCCTCGACACGCGCGATGCCGTCGCCGGTCTCGAGGACACGGCCCACTTCCTCGCGCGCCGTGGTCGGCGCGTAGGACGCGACGTTTCGCTCGATCGCTTCGCGGATCTCCTCCGGTCGGATCGTAAGCTCCGTCATTCCTGCTCCCTCATGTCGATTCGTGCGTTGTACGTATGAAGACTGGACCTAGCCCAGTAGTGCTCTCTTTGCCTGATCGAGGCGCGACAGCACAGTGCCATCAATGACCTCATTGCCCACGGTGACGTGCGCGCCGCCAAGTATCGACGGATCCACCGCAACGTTGAGGCGAACCTCACGCCCGGTCAAGCGGCGAAGGGCCGATGCCAGGCGCTCATGCTGCTCAGCATCGAGCGGGCGCGCGACTCGCACGACCGCGACAATGCGCTTGCGCTGACCTGCAGCCGCTTCGGCGAGGTCCGCTAGGACCGCATCGATGCGACGGCCGTGCAGGTGACCCACGGCAAAACTAATCACCTGTGCGGTGACTTCTGCTGTGCGGCCGCCTAACAAGTCGTTAACAATCGCAGCCTTGGTGCTGACCGACGACGCCGGTGCAGTCAGGGCCATCTGCAACTCAGGCGAGGCATCAACAGCGCGACCAAATCGGAAGATCTCCTCTTCGGCTCGGTCGAGGCTGCCGTTGTCCTGCGCCGTGATGAATGCCGCTTGTGCCGCCAGCGATTCGAGTGCGAAAACGAGGTCAGCGTCCTCGGACCAACGCCGACCCACCGCGTCAGTTGCGACCTGAACGGCAAGCGCACCCACACGCCCACCGAACAACTGCTCCGCGAGCGAGCGGCGTGAAGCCTCAGACTGACCAGAGTCAGCCAAGGCGCTGCGCAACGACTTCTCGCGTCCCAGCAGATCCGCAACCTGATAGAGCTCAGCGGCGAGCCCGGGAATGCCCGGATCTGACCGACGCGCTTCAAGCGCGTTGATCAGGTTCGCCATGCTCTCGCGGCTCGCACCCAGCATCAGTGACCGGCCTCCCGCTGCGCAGCCAGGGACTCCAGGCTGGCAAGGAAATCGTCAACTGTTGTACGCACGCGAGCATCATCGGAGAGCGACTGCCCCACGATCTTGCTCGACAGGGTGATGGCCACCTCGCCGATCTCACGCTGCAACTGGGCCGTGGCCTGGGACCGCTCTGCTGCCATCTGAGCCTCAGCCGATGCAGTGACTGCCGCTGCGGCCGCGCGGGCTTCCGAGCGGGCCTCCTCGACGATCGCAGCACGGTCGGCCTGGGCCTGAGTGCGGATGGATGCCGCTTCTTCCCGCGCTGCCGCGAGTGCCTGCTGGTATTCATCACGCGAACGCTGGGCTTCCGCCTGCGCCTCCTCAGCCCGCTTTATACCGCCTTCGATGGCATCGGTCCGAGCTGCCAGAGCCTTGCGGATCTTAGGCAGCGCAATCCAGCCGAGTGCGCCGAAGACGATGATGAAGGCAAGCAGACCGACGACCAGCTCATCGACCGGCACAGCGAGGACGCTTGGTGCCGCTTCCTCGCCCGATGCGATCAAGGTGAACATGGTGCCTCCGAATTAATGGTGGTCGGGATTACTTGCCGAATACGAACGGCACGACGAAGCCGATGAGGGCAAGTGCCTCAGCAAGGGCGAAGCCGAGCAGCATGTTCTGGCGAATGACACCATAGGCCTCTGGCTGGCGGGCGATTGCCTGCACACCCTGACCGAAGATGATGCCGATGCCGATGCCGGGACCGATGGCCGCGAGGCCGTAGCCGATCGAGCCGATGGAGCCAGTGACCTCCGCGAGGAGCGACATGAGGTTGTCCTTCCTATTGCGCCGGCGGTCGTTCCGCCGGTTTGTGTGGGTGTAGGTCGTTCTAGTGTTCTGCGTGCAGTGCACCGCTGATGTAGACCGCGGCAAGAAGGGTGAAGATGTAGGCCTGAAGAGCCTGAATCAGGATCTCAAAGCCGGTTAGCGCAATCGCCACACCGAGTGAGGCAACCGAACCGATGATGCCAATGACTGTGGCACTGAGCAAGTAGTACGCCGCCACACTAAAGGTTGCGATGAGCAGGTGCCCGGCAAACATGTTGGCGAAGAGACGAACTGCATGCGTAAAGGGTCGAACGATCAAATTGGAGATCAGTTCGATGGGGGTGAGCAGGAAGTACATCGGCCACGGCACACCGGGCGGGAACATCATGCCCTTGAAGAACTGCCAGCCACCCTGCGAATAGATGCCCAGCGGAACCCAGGTCAGATACACGATGAGCGCAAAAGCGACGGGAATCGCGAAGACCGACGTTGCCGGAATTTGTGCGAAGGGCAGGATGCCCATGAAATTCATGGTCCAGATCAGGAAGAAGAAGGAGAACAAGAAGGGGACGAATTTGTCGCCATCCTTACCAATGATCTCGCGCGCGACTCCATCGCGGATGAAGAGATAGCCGACCTCGCCGACGTTTTGGGCACCCTTGGGCACAAGACGAGGGCGGCGGAATGCGTAGAGGAAGAATCCGACCACCAAAATCACGCTGAGAATTACTACAAAAGTGACCTTGGTGATGTTGAAGTCGATCGAGCCGATCTGGAACGTCAAGACGCTATCGAACTGGAAGATCTCAGCACCTGGCGCGGGGAACCCACACGGATTATCGGAGTTCTCGAAGTGACAGTTAGGTCCGCCGGACGCAAAGACGGATGCGAGGACGTTAGTGGCCACAGGTCACCCCTGCACCAACTCCGTGTCCGTAGATCACTTCCTGTTCCTCCGGGCGGGCGTGGACTTCGGCGGGGCCTGAAGTCGGCGATGAATCATGTACGTGGAAAGGACGATACCTAGCACCGCACCGACGGCCATCAGCAGGGGGGCATTACCGAGCCAGAGCGACAGCAGCCAGCCGAGGAACGTGTAGAGCAGAATCCCAGCGATGAGATGGCTCATGATGATCCAGCCCATGTCGCCCGCAGCGCGCTGAGCGGCCTCGGGATCACGGGCATCAATCTTTGGGCCCGGGTAATTCTTCTCCGGATACGGCACGTCAGAGTACGAAGAACCCATTAGCTGGGGCTCTTTCCGGCGTCACCATCAGGATTTCCAGGCCCGGATCCTGGGACGATCGTGAGGGCCTTTGTGCGCGCAAAAATGACCACCTCAGAAATCGTCCAGACGATCGTACACACGACAATTGTCAACGCGAACACCTTGGTGTTGAACAGCTCGGTATCCGCGAACAAGAGGATCAGGACGAACAGAACGCCGATCTTTGCGAGATAGATCACAAGAGCCACTGACATGGCCATCTGTGGGTTATTGCGCAGGGTTCGGCCGAGGACGACCTGGCCCACACTAAAGAACGCGATGACCACGATTGTGGCAAAAACTCCACCGATGACAGCCTTGCCAGCAGGAGGTGCAACAAAGGCGGCGATGAGGGTGCAGGCGGCTCCGGCGACGAGCGCGGGAACCCCCGCACCGCCGAGAATCTTTACATCGAGTGACGCCATGACTACCTCCCGTGCTGAGGTTACAGGCCACAGATGTTTAGCCGCCGGTGCCAGTCCCCGGGGAGGCAGTTTCAAGGTCAACTCGACGTCGGGTGGCCATGGGCCAGAAGACCGCGGTCGCTAGACCAGCCATACCCACAACAAAAAACAAGATGGCCCACGGAACAGCCACGAAGGCGAGTGCGAGAGCCGTGGCAGCGACCACTGCGGTCCATGCGTACATCAACACGACCGCTCGACGTTGGGAATGCCCGATCTCAAGCAGGCGATGGTGCAGGTGTTGCTTATCTGGGGCAAAGGGCGAGCGCCCCCTTCGTGTGCGCCGGACGACCGCAAGCACCACGTCAATGAGCGGCACTGCGAGGACCGCAACGGGCAACAGGATGGGCAAAAGCG
Organism: uncultured bacterium; assembly: GCA_903850745.1. GTDB lineage: Bacteria > Actinomycetota > Actinomycetes > S36-B12 > S36-B12 > CAINMH01. The sequence goes on along the minus strand of CAINMH010000079.1, from coordinate 596 downwards.
CGGGCAGCAAAGTGCCGCCCTCGAGCGCGGATGGATCAAACTGGCCCGAGAGTGTGATGGTGCAGGCAGCCAGCAATAGGCCCAGCAGCATAGATCCGGTGTCCCCCATGAACACCCGAGCGCGGAAAAAGTTGTGCGGCAAGAACCCGAGTGTCATTCCGATGAGCAAAGCCGAGATTAACGTCGGCATGGTCGCGCGGGTGAAGTCGAGCTCGACGGAAAGAAGATACGAGTAGACGAAGAAGACGATGGCAGCAATCATGACGATGCCCGCAGCAAGCCCATCCAGGCCATCGATGAAATTGATGGCGTTGATGCTGACCACCACGATCAAGACAGTCAACAACACACTCGTGGCCGGATCGAGCACGATCGTGCCCGCAATGGGAAGCCACACGACGGTAATGCCCTGCAGCGCCATAACGGAAGCCGCGAGAACTTGTCCGGCCAATTTGGTGGGCCCATCAAGGCCCCAGCGGTCATCGATGATCCCGAGTGCAACGATGATCGCTGCTGCAGAGATCAATGCGATCGGAATGTTTGCCCCATCGACAAACACCGCGCTCATCATCTTCAACTTGCTTGCGAGCAGTAGC
>CAINMH010000078.1 GCA_903850745.1 uncultured bacterium | reverse complement strand
TGAAGGACGTTCTTCTTGACTACAAGCCCACGGTGATCTACTCGCGTTTCGTATTGCACGCACTCACCTTTGAGGAGGAATACACATTTTTGGACCACTGCGGAGAAGTTCTCCCAATGGGGGGACTGCTTCTCATTGAGTGCCGGAGTATTGATGATCCACTGGCATCGAAGGGCACACGACTGTCATCAACTGAACGTGTCTTTGGCCACTATAGGCGCTTCATAAGGACAGAGGACCTAGAAGCTTCTTTAGTAGACCGTGGAGTTAGTGTTGAATTTTCGCAGACTTCTAGCGGTGTTGCACGACTTGGGCAGGATGATCCAGTAGTCATTCGGCTTGTGGCGCGGAGGTAAGCCAATATGCAGCAAGAACGAGGGCAACTCATGCTTGCCACTGGTCCGACGTGACCTGTGGCGGAGATTGCGGGCAGGCTCTCGATTGATTTCTTCGTTTGCTAGGGAACCGCTGATCATTAGCCTGTTTTCCACGCAGGGTGCTTCCGGGCACGCGTTATTATGGGCGTAGGAGTCGCTGTTTTGTTCTCTATGGTGGTGCTCTGGTGTGGTACTAGCGGTTTTCGGGCAGGCTTGCGCTAGCCGTCACCCCATGAGGGCGACGGCACGAGCCCGCATCACCCAGTTCGCCGAGGCGAACAACACGATCAGGTGGTTGAGGTTCTTGGGGATGTCCGGTAAGGGTCTTGGTGAATCTGAAGTCCCGCTGGACGATGAGGCACGGGTGCTCGGGCTTCGCCCGCACCGACGCCTTCCGCGACTCTGCCGCGCGATCCGCGTGGGCCACGGCAGCGAGTTTCGACTTGCGGGCCGCGACCCGGAACTTGACTTTCGATAGGTGCAGATCATTGGCGATGCCGGGGCGCTTGCCGGCTCCCTGGTAGCCGGCGTCGGCGTAGACGACCTCGTCATCGGCCCGAACGAGGTGGGTGATCCGGTCCAGGTCGTGGACGCTGGTCACGGTCACGGTCACGGTCACGGTCACGGTCACGGTCACGGTCACGGAATGGACGTATCCGGTGCCGGCATCTACATCGATGTGGGCCTTCAGCCCGAAGTACCAATTGTTGGCCTTTTTGCCCTGGCGCATTTGCGGCCCTCCATGGCGTGCTTGTCATAGCCGAGGTGCTCACTCATCTCCTCCTTGAGCGCGGTCTCGATGACCAGCTTCGGCACCGACTTCAGCAGCCTGCCCGGACCGGTCAGCGCCATCCCCGACGCGCGGGCCTGACGAACCAGCTCACAGGCCAGCTTCAGCTCCTGCTCCTCCAACGACCCCGCCCCGGCATCCACGGGCCGCCGCGCGAGCAGCCCGCCCGGACCGGTCAGTGCCATCCCCGACGCGCGGGCCTGACGAACCAGCTCACGGGCCAGCTCCCGATCCTCCAACGACCCCGCCCCGGCATCGACCGGCCGCCGGGCAAGCAGCCGGCCCGGGGCCGGCCGATCTGCCGAAACATCCGCGACCGGCTCTGCACTGGGCTTGCTCGAGG
>CAINMH010000077.1 GCA_903850745.1 uncultured bacterium | reverse complement strand
GAGACAGAGCCTGTCATACCGCCGCTGGGCAGTTACCCCGCCCGGCAAGGTTGCCGCGCCCTGCCCGTGCCAATCGACAAGAAACCCGTGTACGACGAAAATGTGATCAAAGCCCAGAGCGCCACTCGGGCAACCGCAGTCGTGGCAAGCCAGCCGGATCACCCGAGTGCGCACTGCCTCGGGAAGTCCACGGAGCTCATCCACATCGAATTCAATACTGCTGCCGGCGCGGACGGCTAGTCGCTCGTATTCACGCATCGACCATTCGTCAAGCGCCTCTGAATCGGCACGGAGCAAGCTCGCAGTGCGCGCCAGCCCCGCGATCGCACCCGTGCCAAGTACGTCGCTGACCATCGGGAGCAACTCACTGCGCACACGTGGCCGAAGCATGGTGGGGTCAAAATTATGCGGGTCTTCCCATGGATCAAGATCGGCAACATACGAGCGCACCGTCGAACGCGGAACTCCCAAAAGCGGTCGAAGTAGCCGACCCGACTTAGCCGGAATGCCGGCCAGACTGCGCGCGCCCGAACCGCGTGACAATCTCATCAATACCGTCTCTGCCTGATCCTCCATCGTGTGACCGAGCAAAATTGCATCGGCTTCGTATCGATTGGCAGCAGCATCTAGGGCCGCGTAGCGCGCGTCGCGAGCGGCCGCCTCCATGCCGTCACCCTGCAACACGACGGTGACGCGCACTACCTGTGTCTCAAGACCGAGATCACGACACTTTTGAGCTGCTCGTTCAGCCACTGCCGCTGAGCCTTCTTGGAGGTCGTGATCCACAACGATCACAACAGCATGCACATCTGCACGAGGCGCTTCTAGGGCCACTGCGCGTGCAAGGGCCAGCGAATCAGCGCCACCGGAGCACGCAACAAGCACCGTGGAACTTCGCAGATCCGCGAGGCATCGACGCACGGCGATGCGCACGTCCTCGATCATGCGCAGACTCTTCTGGTCCAGGATGCCGGATCAGCGATCTCTGCGAGAGTCGGCAGGTTGTCCGCGGATTCCCACACTTGATTGAAACCGCTCATTCCGACTCGATCGACGACACCACGTACGAAACGTGCACCATCTGTGTATTGCCGCAGCTTTGCATCGAGCCCGAGGAACCGCCGCAAAAGACCATCGAGTTGGCCCGGGTTATGTCGTCGATCATCGAAACGTGATCGAATCACCGCGACCGAAGGGATCACGCTCGGGCCAACCTCATCCATCACTACATCTGCGTGACCTTCGAGAAGAGACATGAGCGCCGTTGCTCGGTCGAGGATCGCGCGTTGAGCATCGGTCTGCAGCAGTTCGATCAGACCCTTGCGCGAGGTGCCACTCAAGACGGCTCGACTCGCTGCCATCACCCGGCTAAGCAAGCCTGGGTCATCTTCTTCGAGGGAAATGAAGTCGCGCACTTGTTCGACAAGGTATCCAGTGAGCCACGGCACCGCGCTGAACTGCACTCGGTGGGTTTCCTCGTGCATACAGACCCACAACCGAAAGTCGTGCGAGTTGACGCCAAGAGCCCGTTCGGCCGACACGATTGACGGCGCGACGAGCAGAAGCCGTTGACGCTGACCGGGCGCGACAAAAACCTCGAACTGACCGAGGACTTTGCCGGAAAGCCAGGCGAGAACTGCGCCCATCTGCACGGCCGTCGCACGACTGCCGACCGCCAGTACAGCATCAGGACCTTCGCGCAGCCGTTCGAGTGTGGGGCCCGCGACAGTCGCAAAGCCGTTGACATTGGAGCGGATCCACGCGGGTCGATCAACGACGACCGTGTCGGCAGGCTCATAGGCGGCAATCAGCCCAGTGACCGCGCGTACCGGGTCCACTGCTTGACCAGCCAAAAGCCGCAAGGACTGGACGGCAGCCAGAGCTTCATCCTTGGGTATCCGCGGACCGCGCGGGTACATGCGTGCACCAGTCGCAACGGCCAGTTCCCAGTCGATGGGTTCAGCCATCTGGCAACCCTAGTTGCTGCCGCAGCCGCAGGCCACGAGTGCGGCTGCGAATGCATCGAGAGTGGGTCGGGCGGCAAAGATGTCAGCGACATCGTTGGATAACACAGCGAAGACCAACACGCGCCCATCCACATCACGGAGTGTGCCCGTAAGAGCAGAAACACCCAACAAGGTGCCGGTCTTTGCCCGCACGATTCCGAAAGCCTCCGGCGACCAAGCGAATCTGTCGTTGAGCGTTCCAGTCAATCCGGCAATCGCAAGGCCTGGTCCTAGCGGCCACAAATTGGGTCGCGATGCAGAAGACTCACGGGCGACAACGGCCATCACTTCGGCAAGGACTAGGGCCGGTACCGCGTTCTTGGCAGAGAGACCACTGCCATCAGCAAGTGTTACTCCGTCAGTGGAGATCGACATCGCAGTGAGCGCGGCGATTGTCGCCTGTACTCCAGATGCAAAAGTTCCAACACCCGTCAACTTCGCCCCAGCAAGATGGGCGAGCGCTTCGGAAACATCATTGTCAGAATTTGTGAGATCGAGTGTGACCAGGTCTGCGATGGGTGCGGACTCAACACGCGCAAGCTCCCGCGCCCCAGATGACGCCTTTGCCGATGTGATTTCGGTGACCGTGATGCCGCGTTCGCTGAGAAGTCCCGCGAATGCCTGGGCTGCAGCTGCAGCGGGGTCGTCTTCGCGCACATCAATATCTATAGAGATCCGGCCGCCGTCCACCATGAGTGCTGTCACGGGACCGACTGCACCAGAAGCAATATCTGCAGACGACCAGTCGGGAGAGAGATACGGAGCCCCGAAGAGAGACGCGTCGTATCCCAATTGAATGCTCGATTCGCCTGCCAACGCCGCAGCAGTGGCATCAGCAAGGTCGGTCAGAGTCGCACGGGTGATGTCATAGTCCGCGCCACCGGAGTCCCCGCTTCCGCGATCCATGAGCGCCAGAGTTGAGTCCCCTCCCCCGACTAGGACGATCGAGCCATCAGCGGCTCCCGTCACCACCCGCGTAGCCAACCTCGTCTGTGGCCCAAGTGCCTGAAGCGCCGCTACAGCGGAAAGCACTTTTGCTGTCGAAGCCGGGGTCAGTGGAGTGGATCCGTTGTAGTCGAAGAGAGTCAGGCCAGTCGTGGGGTCGATCACCACGGCAGAAGTAGCCGAGCCTAGGCGCGTTGAAGTGATGATGTCGGTGACTGCCGCCGCCACCCCCGCTTCGGTAGGAGCGGGCGCAGTAGATCCCTCCACTGCTGTCGCTTCGAGGACGGCCGGAGCTTGCTGGGGTAGTTGGGCATACGTCGGGCCCTCGGCGCGCGCTGCGCCCCCGATAAAGAGCGCGCAGACCACCATCCCAACGAGGCCCACACTGCCCACTTTGATCCGCACGCCCCCCATCCTGCACTCTTC
>CAINMH010000076.1 GCA_903850745.1 uncultured bacterium | reverse complement strand
ACCTTCTTTTGGGGCCGGATTCACTGTGGCCATCTTGCCAGTTGGCTTAGGAGTTCTTAGTGTCCGACGCGAGACCGCTTAGGAGAGCCAAGGCCTGCCCAGCCGCGCGCTCAAGGTCGTCGAGGTCGGGCCCTGCTGTTTCGACCGCCCCCGGTGCGGGCAGAAGTTCGGCCACATCGCCTACGACACGGGCGCCGCTTGATGTCAGCGTCGTCACGTCCTGCTGGGCCCAAGAACTCACAAGTTCAAGACGATCCAACGGCAGGGCAACGGGCTTGCCGCGATGTGCGCGTGTGGTGAGCGCTTCGTTGATCATGCGCATGCGTACGGCTCGGACGTCCTTGGGGTCGTAGCCCCGCCCCTCAACAGCCTTGTTGAAGGCCGCAAGAAGAAGGACCTCAGCCTCAGTGAGGCCGACATTTGCGGTGAGGGTGTCGACCTTCGGCGGATTGGCCGGCAAGACCTCGCTCAGTCGTAGTCCTTCACAGAAGCGCGACCAGAGGGCATCTGGTCCTGCCTCTCTGCCTGGAACGGTCACTACGGTGACCCGGTCTGAACCGACCACGGACTGCCAACGCTTGACCAAACTGCCAATTGCGTAGGCGCGCCAGAATGTGAGATCGGGGTCTGACTCCCACAGTGCCTCATCGGCATCGAGGTCACCTTGACGCTTATTTGCGAGTGTCTGGATATACGCAGACATCTTGGAACTTCGGCCATTGCGGATGTGCTGCTGCCACGACGAAGGGATGACCCGGCCGAGATCCCGCGCCGTAATGATGATCTGGGTGTCTGAGACATTGAGAGATGACACGAGTTGCTCGGCGCCGGTCCGACGCACCACCGAAATCGCTTCACCTGACACGATCGCGGTCCCCGGCCATTCTCGGACCTTCTTCACAAGCACATCCCACGCTGGACGTTCCGCGTCCACGCGTACCTGGGGTACCCATGGATAGTGGTCGCAGCCCAGGAGGCCGTAGCTCGCGGGCTCGTGGTTGTAGATCTCCTTCTTTCCCACGAGGCGAATGGGGTAGAGCACGTCCTGATCGCGCAGTTTGATGGCCAGGCGTTCCAAAGCGCGCTGGAGGTACGTCGTGCCTGACTTCTGCGTGCCAATGTGCAGCAGCAGCCGAGTCGCCACGAGACCTCCCAAGTTGAGTCCCGCCATCGTAGTCGCCCGCGTCCCCCTCGTGGGGTGAGGCGCGGGCCAGCATGGGAGAGTTTCGACGTGGATATCTCAGGTGAGACGGTGGTTGCCATCGGAGTTTTCGATGGGGTGCATCGAGGTCATCAATTGATTTTGGCGAGGGCCCGAGCCCATGCCGCACAGTTGGGACTGCCCGTGGTCGCCGTGACTTTCAATCCGCACCCGATGTCGGTGACGCGGCCGGGCCGGAATCCAAAACTGCTGCAAACCATCGACGATCGCGTCGCGGCGTTGGCGTCCCTAGGGGCAGACGCAGTGAATGTTGTCGAATTCACTGCGGACTTTGCGGCCCTCACTCCAGAGGAATTTGTCGACCAGGTGCTGGTTACCGGATTGAACGCTCGTTACGTGGTCGTAGGCGACAATTTTCGATTCGGTCAGCGTGCCGCTGGTGATCCCCTCGCACTAGAGGAATTCGGAAAGTCCCGCGGATTCGATGTAGAGGCGGTGCCCCTAGCCACTGAAGGTGATGAACCTTGGTCGTCGACTTACATTCGGGGCCTACTCGTCGCCGGAGACATCGCGCGAGCAACCGAAGCCCTTGGCCGCCCATTTCGTCTAGAGGGCACTGTCGTGCACGGCAACCACCGTGGTCGCGAACTCGGCTTTCCCACGGCAAATGTGGAGGTCGCGCCACATTTGGTGCTGCCTGGGCCCGGGGTCTACGCCGCATGGTTCGGGTATGCAGGCACCCGGCGAATGGCCGCGGTTTCCGTGGGCACCAATCCCCAATTTGAGGGGGCAGAGATGCGCGTGGAGTCCTACGTGCTCGATTCCCCGGGCCTCGATCTCTACGGGCAGGAAGTCTCGGTCGACTTTGTGGCTCGAATCCGCGGTCAGTGGGTATTCCCTTCTGTGGCAGATTTGATTGCCCGAATAGAGCAAGACGTAGCGGAAGTACGACTGGCGTTAGCCGCCTCCTAGGGCTGATACTCTTGGGGCAGACGGTCATGGGGCGGGCGCCCCACGATTCGTGACGATCTGTGACCATCCGGTCACGGCACCACGCGCCCGGAAGGACGAAACATGCCCCTCGAATCCGCCGTTAAGGCACAGATCATCGCCGAGTACGGCTCGGGCCCCGCTGATACTGGCAGCCCCGAAGTTCAGGTTGCGATGCTCTCCAAGCGGATCTCTGATCTCACGGAGCACCTCAAGTTGCACCGTCATGATCATCACTCACGTCGCGGACTGCTGCTCCTTGTGGGTCAGCGTCGACGACTCCTTCAGTACCTGTCCCGTACGGACATCGCGCGTTACCGCACGCTCATTGAGCGCCTCGGCTTGCGTCGATAGTCATTTACCCGCGGGGTACCCGCACTGGCCGGTCCTCGGTAGTGGTCTCCGGATACGCACACGCGTAGGCCGTGGGTCTCGATCGAAGACCGTACGACAACGCAGTAGCGGGTTCCCCATGTCTCACAAAGGAGAACCCCATGGAGGGATCTGAGATCACCACGACCGAAGCTGTGCTCGACAACGGCCGCTTTGGCACCCGCACCATCCGTTTCGAAACTGGTCGACTTGCACTTCAAGCCGGCGGATCTGTGGTCGCCTATCTAGACGACCAAACCATGCTGCTCAGCACGACGACTGCGTCCAAGCAGCCCAAGGAGCATTTCGACTTCTTCCCGCTTACGGTCGACGTCGAAGAGCGCATGTACGCCGCCGGACGCATCCCTGGTTCGTTCTTCCGTCGCGAGGGGCGTCCAAGTGAAGACGCCATCCTGACCTGTCGCCTCATTGACCGGCCGCTGCGCCCGTCCTTCGTGAGCGGCCTGCGCAATGAGGTTCAGGTCGTCGTGACCGTCCTCTCGCTCAATCCCAATCACCTCTACGACGTCCTAGCCATCAACGCCGCTTCGGCGTCGACTCAGCTCGCAGGGCTTCCGTTCTCCGGGCCCATCGGTGGCGTGCGCGTTGCGCTCATTGACGGCCAGTGGGTTGCGTTCCCGACCCACACAGAGTTGGAAAAAGCTGTGTTCGACATGGTCGTCGCTGGTCGCGTGGTCGGTGACGATGTCGCAATCATGATGGTGGAGGCCGAAGCTACATCGGCCACGATTGACCTCGTGTTCTCCGGTGCAAAGGCGCCGACGGAGGAGATCGTCGCTGAAGGTCTCGAAGCAGCGAAAAAGTTCATTGCCGCCCTATGCGAAGCTCAGGTGCGCTTGGCTGCAATTGCCGCAAAAGAAACCGCGCACTACCCGCGATTCCTTGATTATGGCGACGACGTCAAAGACGCAGTGGCTGCGGCAGCATCGGCTGACGTCGCCAAGGCGCTCACCATCGTCTCGAAGGCTGAGCGCGAAGATGCGCTCGATGCCATCAAGGCAACTGTTCTCGCGCAAATCGGCCCGAAGTTTGAGGGTCGCGAGAAGGAGATTGGTGCCGCTCTTCGTAGCGTGACCAAGGAACAGGTGCGTCAACGCGTGTTGCGCGACAAGATCCGCATCGACGGCCGGGGGCTAACTGACATTCGCACTCTCAGTGCAGAGGTCGAGATCATTCCTCGTGCCCACGGTTCGGCGCTCTTTGAGCGTGGTGAGACACAGATCATGGGTGTGACGACGCTTGACATGCTCAAGATGGAGCAGCAGCTCGACACCTTGTCGCCAGAGACGCGCAAGCGTTACATGCACAACTACAACTTCCCGCCGTATTCCACTGGCGAGACAGGTCGCGTGGGTTCACCCAAGCGACGCGAGATCGGTCATGGTGCGCTTGCTGAGCGTGCACTAGTCCCCGTATTGCCGTCGCGCGAGGAGTTCCCCTACGCGATTCGTCAGGTGTCTGAGGCTCTCGGTTCCAATGGGTCGACATCGATGGGCTCCGTGTGTGCGTCCACCATGTCGCTCCTCAATGCGGGTGTGCCACTTCGTGCTCCCGTTGCGGGCATCGCGATGGGTCTCATCTCCGGGGAGGTTGATGGCAAGACTGAATACGTCGCCATCACCGACATCCTTGGTGCTGAGGACGCTTTTGGTGACATGGACTTCAAGGTTGCCGGCACGCGTGAGTTCGTGACAGCGCTACAGCTCGACACGAAGCTTGACGGCATTCCCGCCTCGGTGCTCGCAAGTGCGCTGACGCAGGCACGTGACGCGCGCATGACGATTCTCGACGTGATGGCAGAAGCCATTGATGAGCCCGATGAGATGTCGCAGTTTGCGCCACGCATCATCACCGTCCACATCCCAGTCGACAAGATCGGCGAGGTGATTGGGCCGAAGGGCAAGATCATCAACCAGATCCAAGAAGAGACTGGTGCCAATATTTCGATCGAAGACGACGGCACGATCTTCATCGGTGCGACCGATGCGGCAGCTGCAGAGGCTGCTCGTACGGCCATCAATCAGATCGCTAACCCAACGATGCCCGAGGTGGGCGAGCGTTACCTGGGCACGGTCGTCAAGACCACGACCTTCGGTGCGTTCATCTCTCTGGTTCCCGGTCGCGATGGCCTGCTGCACATCTCCGAGATCAAGAAGCTGGCTCCAGACAAGAAGCGCATTGAGAACGTCGAAGACGTTCTCAAGGTCGGACAGAAAGTGCAGGTCGAGATTAAGGAAATCGACCCGCGCGGCAAACTGTCACTCGCTCCGGTGCTTGAAGATGGCGCCGAGCAGGCGTCAGGGGAGTAGTACTGAACGCCGCACGCATTGTCAACGCGCAGGAGCAGCCCGTCGGTTCGACGCGGCTGCTTCTGCGTGAACGCGACGGTGCGGTGATTCGTCGGACCGTGCTCCCTGGTGGCTTGCGCGTTGTCAGTGAGCAGGTGCCGGGTGTGCGATCCGTCGCCTTCGGTGTGTGGGTAGGTGTGGGCTCACGTGATGAGACGAAGGCTCAGACTGGGTCTGCGCACTATCTTGAGCACCTACTTTTCAAAGGTACGCGTCGCCGTACGGCATGGGAAATCTCCTCCGTCATGGACGCCGTGGGCGGGGAAATGAATGCCTTCACGACGAAGGAGTACACCTGTTTTTACGCTCGAGTTCTTGCCGAGGACCTGCCGCTCGCTGTTGATGTTGTATGTGACGTGGTGACTGATGGACTGCTGGATCGCGAAGACGTAGAAAACGAACGAGGAGTAATTCTCGAAGAAATCGCAATGAATGATGATGATCCCAGCGACGGAGTACACGATCTTGCGGCGGCGCAAGTGTTTGGCGATCACGGACTCGGACGCCCAATCCTCGGTAGCGAGGCGACCATCAATGCACTCTCGCGTGACTCGATTGCTTCCTTCTATCGCCGGCGTTACCGGCCAGAGTCGATGGTTATTGCAGCTGCAGGACGAGTCGATCACGCAGCACTAGTTCGTGCGGTGAAAAGAGCCTTCGCTGGTCGCCTTGATTCTGACGCACTACCGGTGCCGCCTCGTCGAGGCAAGCCCATTCGGCTCAAGGGACTTGGTGAGACTCGAGTCGTGTCGCGGCCAACCGAACAGGCCCATATCTCGTTGACCCTTGGTGGCATCAGCAGACACGACCCGCGGCGATACGTCCTCGGAGTCCTCAACGCGGGTCTGGGTGGAGGCATGTCGAGCCGCTTGTTTCAGGAAGTCCGGGAAAAGCGTGGGCTCGCATACTCAGTGTTCTCATTCACCGGTGCCTATGCCGACACCGGTGTGTTGGGCGTCTATGCCGGATGCCTGCCAGCCAAGGCTGACTCCGTCATTGACCTGTGTCGCTCCACTTTGCAAGAGGTGGCTGAGTTTGGGCTCGGTGACGCAGAACTCGCGCGCGCCAAAGGCCAACTGCGTGGCTCCATGGTCCTAGGGCAGGAGGACACCGGCGCTCGAATGAGTCATATTGGCAAGGCCGAGTTGCTGTACGGAGACATGCCGGGCCTTGATGATGTCCTCTTGGGCATTGACTCAGTTACCCGCGAAGATGTGCGCATTCTTGCGCAAGAGCTCCTTTTTCAGGCGCCAGCGCTGTCTGTGGTCGGTCCATTCGACCCCGATCATGAGTTCACGGCCGTGCCGCCCGGTGTTTCGCCAGTCGGAGTCCCGGCAACGGCCTAGCTCCTCGGTAGGGTCAGAGTTGATGGAGGGAGTGTCATGCGCGTAGGTGTGGTTGGTGCTCGTGGACGGATGGGACTAGCTGCCGCAGCTGCGGTTGACGCCAGTTCCGATCTACAACTTGTGGCACAGCTGGATATCGGCGATGGGCTTGAAGCGCTATCGGATGCGAATGTCGATGTTGTCATTGACTTCACGCACCCTGACGCGGTGATGGCAACTCTTGACTACGTGATCTCGCATGACATTCACGCGGTCGTCGGCACGACGGGATTTACGGAAGATCGCCTTGCGGTCGTGCGGGACTTGTTGGCGCAACATCCTGAGGTGGGTGTACTCATTGCCCCGAATTTCAGTGTCGGTGCGATTTTGCTGATGAAGTTCGCTGTGCAGGCCGCTACCTATTTTGAGTCAGTCGAAATCATCGAGCTGCACCACCCGGACAAAGCCGATGCGCCTTCAGGGACCGCGCGCCATACGGCCGAGCTCATCGCTGCGGCGCGCACCGGAATGGTTGCTCCCGATGCGACAGTCACCGCGCTACCTGGGGCTCGTGGAGCTGATGTGGACGGCATCCCGGTGCACTCCGTCAGACTTCGTGGACTTCTTGCCCACGAAGAGGTCCTCCTCGGTGGGCCGGGCGAAGTCTTGACGCTGCGCCATGACTCATTGGATCGCTCGTCATTCATGCCCGGAGTTCTGCTCGGCGTCCGCAAGGTTGCCGCACACCCTGGCCTGACCGTGGGGCTCGAAAACTTCCTCTGAGGTCGCCCGCAACGAATCCAGCCTCTGGAGAATCCCCCGTGCTCTCCAGAGACTAGGCACAGTTAACCATGTGATCGGCATCACATGTGGGAGCTTAGGGAGGATCCCCTATGTTGGTAACAAGTCTGACTTCACGAATGGTCGTGACGCCGGCGTCCAGATCTCGGTAGGCGGTATCCGGACCCCAGCCAGCATGCATGAAGAAGGACCGGCGTTTCTCCGCGGCGAGCGGCACCCACATAGTCAGATCCGTGAGCTGGGATTCGCGGGCGGTATCCACCACAGCGGCAAGCAGCCGAGACCCATGGCCCACTCCGCGGTGGTCGGGGTCCACTTCGAGGGCGAGAACCTCGCCTGTTCCGCTCCGGGTGTCGGGGTCGCTGCTGGGCCCTAATGCCGTATAGCCGATGACGACGTTGCCGACAAGGGCGACAAGGAGTCGATGGCCGCCTGGCTGTAAAAGTCCCCGGGCCCATTCCAAAGCCACATCGCCTGGGTCCAGCGCGGCAAGGGCCTCGGTGGGCAGGACTTGGGCGAAGTCGCTTGTCCAAGCCCGGATTTGGACGCTGGCCAGGTCGTCGACGTCTGAAGTGCGGGCAAGTCGGACGCTGGTGTCAGCCATGTGACCAGTGTGACGGACGCGCACACTCAGGGTCCGCGGGCCACCCGATCCGTCTCGGTAAGGTCACTGCCATGGACGAGATCACCTTTCGTAGCGACGTGAGCGTCGAATTGATTCGCGCAAGCGCTAGTGATGCCGATGTGGTCTGGTCTGCCCGCGTCTCGACCATGGGCGAGCAGTCGTTAGAGGACGTCACTGCGGATCCGGAGAGATCGAAGGGGCTTATTAACTATCTCATGCGAGATCGCCATGGCACACCCTTCGAGCACAACTCCATGACCTTCTTCGTCAGTGCGCCGATCTTCGTCTTTCGTGAGTTCATGCGCCATCGGATTGCGTCGTACAACGAAGAGAGTGGTCGCTATCGTGAGTTGCGCCCAGTCTTCTATCTGCCAGCGCCAGAGCGTCGACTTGTCCAGCAGGGCAAGCCGGGGGCTTACGTGTTTGTTGAAGGTACTGAAGAGCAGTACCAAGTCGTCGTCGCAGAGACCAAGCGTGCGTGCACAGAGTCCTATGTGGCGTACCGCCGCATGCTCGACGCCGGGGTTGCTCGGGAGGTCGCTCGTGGCGTACTGCCCGTGGCTACTTACTCGTCGATGTACGTCACTATGAATGCTCGCGCGCTCATGAATTTTCTCTCGCTGAGGACCAAGCGTGAGGACAGTCATTTCCCGTCGTATCCGCAGCGCGAAATCGAGATGGTGGCGGAGAAGATGGAGGACCTCTGGGCCGGGCTCATGCCGCTGACGCATACGTCCTTCTGCGCCGCCGGACGCGTCGCCCCCTAGCCGCGATATCCTCCTACCGTGCAGGTTACTTCCACCACCGCGCCCTTCGGGACGATGCTGACCGCAATGGTCACGCCGTTTAATGCGGACGGTTCGATGGATCTTGATGGAGCGGCTGCGCTAGCGACCTACCTCGTCGATCGCATGCGCAACACCGGGCTGGTGGTCAGCGGCACGACGGGTGAATCCCCAACCACCGCAGATGAAGAAAAGGTCGAACTACTCCGAGTTGTAGTTGATGCCGTCGGCGACAGGGCGCACGTGGTGGCCGGAGTCGGTAACAACGACACGCTGCACACGGTGGAGATCGCGCGACAGGCGACGCAAGCTGGTGCAGACGCGCTCATGGTCGTCACTCCCTATTACAACCGACCGCCTCAAGAGGGCGTGGCGCAGCACTTCTTGACAATCGCCGAAGCAACCGACCTCCCGATCGTCACCTACGACATCCCCAAGCGCACTGGAACCGCCATCGAGACAGAGACATTGGTGCGCATCGCTGAGCATCCGCGCATCGTTGCCAATAAGGACGCGAAGGGTGATCTTGAGGCTGCTCAGTGGGTCATTCGGCGAACCGGTTTGCCGTGGTATTCAGGCGACGATGCGATGAACCTCCCGCTGTTATCCGTCGGAGCTGTGGGTGCCATTTCGGTCGCCGGACATTTCGTGGGAGACCGAATCGAGGCTGTGCGTGAAGCCTTCCTCGCCGGACGTGTCGCTGATGCCATTCGACTCAACAGCGACTTGCTCCCGGTCTACTCCGGAATTTTCCGGACAGCAGGTGTGATCTTGACCAAGGCGGGCCTCAATGAGCAGGGACTTCCTGCTGGACCCGTACGACTTCCTCTTGTCAATGCGACTCCTGAGCAGATCGCGGTCCTACGCCGAGATCTCGCTGAGAGTGGCGTTCCCGGCTTCGCATGACACATCCCGACTCACAGTTGCCGCCGCCGCCTCCTCTCGAGCCGGACACCCTGCGTATCTATGCGCTGGGTGGTCTAGGCGATATCGGTCGAAACATGACCGTGATGGAGTGCAACGGAAAGCTCCTGATCGTGGACTGTGGAGTGCTGTTCCCTGAGGACTCGCAGCCGGGAGTTGACCTAATTCTTCCTGACTTTGGCCCCATTTCCGAGCGGCTCGACGATGTCGTTGCAGTTGTCCTGACGCACGGCCATGAAGATCACATCGGTGCAGTGCCCTACCTGCTGCGACGCAAGTCAGATATACCGCTGGTAGGAACGAGACTGACGCTCGCTCTCCTTGAAGCCAAACTTCGTGAGCATCGCATATCCCCGTTGACGCTTGAGGTACGCGAAGGCCAACGTGAGCGACTGGGACCATTCGATGTCGAGTTCTTCGCGGTCAACCACTCGATCCCTGACGCTGTGGCGTTAGGCATTCGCACTCCAGGTGGCGCGGTTCTACACACGGGTGACTTCAAAATGGATCAGCTGCCAATGGATGGCCGTATCACGGACTTGGCTGGATTTGCACGCCTCGGCGAGGAGGGAGTCGACCTGCTTCTGGTCGACTCTACAAACGCCGAAGTTCCTGGGTTTGTGACTTCAGAGCGCGAGATCATGCCGGTCCTCGACGCAGTCTTTCAACGTGCCTCGGGGCGCATCATCGTTGCCTCATTTGCGTCCCACGTTCATCGCATCCAGCAGGTGATTGATTCTGCGCACGCGCATGGTCGGCAGGTGGCGTTCGTGGGCCGTTCCATGGTGCGCAACATGCACGTGGCCCGCGATCTTGGTTATCTCACGATTCCTGGTGGCACAATGGTCAGCGTTGATGAACTTCCCGGTCTTCCTGATGATCGAACTGTCCTGATCTGTACTGGATCGCAGGGTGAACCCATGGCTGTACTTTCTCGGATAGCCAATCGCGATCACGCGATTGCTGTGGGCCCAGGTGACACGATCGTTCTCGCGTCGAGTCTCATCCCCGGCAATGAGAACGCCGTAAATCGCGTCATCAACGGACTTACCCGTCTTGGCGCCACAATCGTGCACAAAGGTAATGCCCTTGTGCATGTGTCAGGTCACGCATCTGCTGGTGAACTTCTCTATCTGTACAACATTGTGAAGCCCCGCAACGTGATGCCCGTGCATGGCGAGTGGCGCCACCTTCGGGCTAATGCCGCTCTCGCACGTGCAACTGGAGTTCCGGAAAGCAATGTCATCGTTGCCGAAGACGGCGCAGTGGTGGACCTTCGTGATGGCGTTGCAAAGGTGGTGGGCGCCGTACCAGTGCGCTATGTCTACGTAGATGGATCCGGAGTTGGCGACATAAGCGAAGAGTCGCTCAAGGACCGGCGGGTCCTAGGTGAAGAGGGGTTCATTTCGATCTTCATCGTTGTCAATGCTGCCGAACGGCGAGTAGTGGTAGAGCCGCAAATACATGCCCGAGGGGTCGTCGAAGGCGATCAGGCCTTTGATGGGGTTCTGGAAAAGGTCCGCGAGGTTCTCGAGGCAGCCCTCGCCGATGGGGTTGTCGACTCTCACCAGCTGCAGCAACTCGTTCGGCGGACCGTGGGCAGATGGGTCAGCCACACTCACCGGCGGCGGCCAATGATCATCCCTGTAGTCGTGGAGACCTAGGCGACACGACACGCGTGGCGGGTGTGACAGCCGGGACAAGTGGGATCTGGCGGGTAACCTTCCGACATGGCCACTACCTCCTCGCGCGCCCGAAAGCCGGCGCCGAAATCCAGCTCGAGGAAGGCAGCGCCCAAGCCATCCCGTCGGTTTCTAGGCGGAGTGGGCCGCGTTATTGCCCGAATCTGGGGCGGCCTTGCTCTCATGGTCGGCACAGTCTCGCGTCGTGTCGGAACCGGTGCTCGTGACCTTCCGGCAGAGCATCGGCGCGATGGACTGGGGTTGCTCCTCCTCGGTGCAGCTGTCGTTTCTGCCGCAGCTATCTGGTTCGGGGTCGACGGCTGGATGGTGGCTGGTCTCGGCACGGTGTCAGCGGCTCTGATTGGCGCGCTCGACATCGTTATTCCGGTGCTCTTTGCGGTCGCGGCTTGGCGCACGCTTCGTCATCCCGAGCAGGGGGCGACAACGGGCCGGATTTTGATCGGATCGATTGCGATTGTCATCGCGGCAGCTGGGCTGTGGCATCTGCAGTCCGGCACTCCGTCGCCCAGTGATGGCTGGGACGCGCTCGGGGGAGCAGCAGGACTCATCGGTTGGGCAGTGACAGCGCCGGTCGTATCTGCGGTTGGTCCGATCGTGAGTGCGATTCTTCTCGTTTTTCTTCTTCTCTTTGGCGTGTTGGTGCTCACTGCAACGCCCATCACGGCGATCCCTAGGCGGTTTAGGGCTATTGGCATTCGACTTGGACTTCTACACGAGCGTCGCGAAAGTGATGATCTCGACATTGAGCGCGACGGCGATCAGCCGTTCGTCACGCCACTCGCAGTGGAGCACGTCGAGGAAGACGTCGCAGAAGTCGACGAATATGAAGAGCCAGTCGACGAGTACATTGACGACGTCGAGGACGTAGGCGTAGAGCATGACGCCGATGGGACGGCTCCGATTCCTGTCGTCAGGCCAGAGCCCGTTGTGGCACATGCCAGTGACGCGGAGCAACTGCCCCTGAGTGCTGTAATCGACTACCGATTGCCGCAGGCTGAACTTCTTAAGTCTGGCCCGGTTCCCAAGTCCAAGACTAAGGCGAATGACGCTGTAGTCGCCGCTCTTACCGAAGTCCTGAGCCAGTTCGGCATTGACGCGACCGTGACTGGCTTTATGCGTGGCCCCACGGTTACTCGGTACGAGATCGAACTGGGACCAAGTGTAAAAGTCGAGCGTGTTACTGCACTCAGTAAGAACATTGCTTACGCCGTAGCAACTTCCGAGGTGCGCATTCTTAGTCCGATCCCAGGCAAGAGCGCGATTGGCATCGAAATCCCCAACACTGATCGTGAAGTTGTGTCATTGGCAGATGTCTTGCGAAGCAATGTGGCTTCATCTGATCATCACCCCATGCTCGTGGCTCTCGGTAAGGATGTCGAGGGCGGTTTCGTCTGTGCAAACCTGGCGAAGATGCCGCATTTGCTGGTCGCCGGTGCGACGGGTGCAGGCAAGTCGAGTTGCATCAATGCGCTCATTACCTCGGTCCTCATGCGATCCACGCCCGAGGAAGTTCGCATGATCCTGATCGACCCTAAGCGAGTCGAACTCACAATCTATGAAGGCATCCCGCATCTCATCACGCCGATTATCACCAATCCAAAGAAAGCCGCCGACGCCCTTGCGTGGGTCGTCAAAGAAATGGATCGTCGTTACGACGATCTGGCGCACTTTGGGTTCCGGCACATCGACGACTTCAACAAGGCAGTGCGCTCTGGCCGAGTGAAAGTGCCCCTCGGAAGCGAACGTGTTCTTGCCCCGTATCCCTACCTCCTCGTTATCGTGGATGAGCTTGCTGACTTGATGATGGTCGCGCCACGTGATGTCGAAGATGCAATCGTCCGGATCACGCAGTTAGCTCGTGCGGCGGGCATCCACCTTGTTCTCGCGACTCAGCGCCCCAGCGTTGACGTGGTGACTGGCCTGATTAAAGCGAATGTGCCGAGCAGGCTCGCGTTTGCGACATCGAGCCTCGCGGACAGCCGAGTCATCCTCGATCAGGCTGGTGCAGAGAAACTCGTGGGGCAGGGAGATGGGCTGTTCCTCCCGATGGGTGCCAGCAAGGCAATCCGTGTCCAAGGTGCGTTCGTTCCAGAGAATGAGATTCGCGCCATCGTGAAGGCATGTACTCAGCAGATGGAGCCCGCCTACCGGACGGATGTCGTTGTGCCCGTGGCGGCCGCACGCGACATTGACGCTGACATCGGTGATGACCTCGACCTGTTGTGCCAGGCCGTGGAGTTGGTTGTTGGCACCCAGTTTGGCTCGACATCCATGCTGCAGCGGAAGTTGCGGGTGGGATTCGCGAAGGCGGGCCGGCTCATGGACCTCATGGAATCTCGCGGAATCGTGGGCCCTAGTGAGGGTTCCAAGGCACGAGAGGTCCTCGTTACGACCGAGGATCTGCCGGGAATCTTGCTCGACCTTCAGGGAATCTGACCCCTTTCGCCCGGTTATCGGTCGTACAGCGCGCGGGGATAGGCCTTCTGCGGCCTACGATGGACTCCCCATCGAAAGAGGTTCCTGGTGTCTGTCGGCTCTCAGCTCCGCCGCGCGCGCGAAGCCGCCGGGCTGTCCTTTGCCGAACTCGCTGACCGCACCAAGATTCGTGTGTCAGTCCTCGAGGCCATGGAGCGTGACGACTTCAGTGCAGCTGGTGGCGAGATTTATGTCCGCATGCAGTTGCGTTCTGTCGCTACTGCGCTCGGAGTCCCTGCTGATCGATTTAGCCAACCCGCAGGTCCTTCCACGCAGCCCATCCCGATTGTGGGTTCAGGGCCTATTCGCGAACGGGATGACGACGACGGCGCGCGGTGGAGTCTCGCGACACTCGGCGGGATCGACCGGCTACTTCGACGCAGGCGCGGTGCCAACTGGACCGCAGCGATGTTGGTGGCACTGGTCGCCGCAATCGCGGTCGTGATTGCAATTGTGCTTCTCGGCAAGGACCGGGGGTCCGCATCGGCGGACGATTTCCCCCCGACTCCACCCAATTCGGCCGCTACTGTGACGACTATCCCGCCATCGACGCCGGACACTGGTCCTACGGACGATACGACAGGCGTAAGTGGAGGCGTGACAGTGATCTTGGAGGGGATTGGCGATCGATCGTGGGTGTCGGTGACGGCTGAGAACGGGGAGACACTCTTCGATGGGCTAGTGCTCCTTGGCCAAAACAAGACGTTCCGAGATCCGAATTTGGTTCGAGTTGCCATCGGAGACGCTGGCGCAGTGTCGCTCACCGTAAACGGATCGGTCCTTGGACCAGCCGGCGCACCGGGCGAAGTTCGCAGCCTTGAGTTCACTCCCGGTGAACCGACCGTTACTCTGCGTTGATGTGACCCTTCGCGCCAGCCTAGTGACTCTCGGATGTGCCCGGAACGAGGTCGACTCAGAGGAACTCGCCGCACGCCTCTCGGCGGATGGCTGGACGCTCGTACCCGAAGGTGCTGAGACAGATGTCATCCTCGTCAACACCTGTGGATTCATTGAAGCCGCCAAGAAGGACTCCATCGATACCGTTCTCGAGGCGTCCGATGGCTCGGCTCGAGTTGTAGCCGTCGGGTGCATGGCAGAGCGCTACGGCAAGGAACTTGCGACGGCACTGCCCGAGGCGACTGTGCTGAGTTTTGATGACTATCCGCGCATCGGTGAGGTGCTTCGCGACGTTATGGACGGGCGTGTTCCTGAGCCGCACACTCCGTCTGACCGACGCACTCTGCTGCCGATCACGCCAGTTGATCGTCCTGGCTCAGACGTCTCCGTACCTGGACACAGTCGGTTGAAGCGGTTGCGTCTAGACAGTTCTCCGGTCGCTCCGGTGAAGCTTGCTTCGGGGTGCGATCGACGATGCACGTTTTGCGCGATCCCCTCCTTCCGCGGTTCATTTACTTCTCGGGAACCAGGGGAGGTGCTTGCAGAGATTCGTGGGCTGGTGTCTGTGGGCGTTCGAGAGGCACTCCTCGTCAGCGAGAACTCCACCTCGTACGGCAAAGATCTTGGTGATATTCGACTGCTCGAACGACTGCTCCCGGAACTTGGGGCCGTGGAGGGCCTGCATCGCGTACGAGTGTCGTATCTCCAACCAGCCGAGATGCGGCCGGGCCTGATCGAAGTCATTGCGAGTGCACCGGGAATCGCTCGGTACTTCGACCTATCGTTCCAGCATGCGAGCCCGTTGGTGTTGCGTCGGATGAGGCGTTTTGGTGGTTCGGCAGACTTCCTGGCTCTGGTCGATCAGATTCGTGCGTTAAGTCCCGGGGCCGGCATCCGAAGTAATGTCATCGTCGGCTTCCCGGGAGAAACTGAAGATGATGTAGACATTCTCGAAAACTTCCTTGCTACGGCTCAGCTCGACGCGATTGGTGTCTTCGGCTATTCCGCAGAGGATGGGACAGAGGCGGCTGGATTCTCTGATGAGATTCCCGACCATGTGATTCGTGCCCGCGTCGAACGCATCGCGTCCGTCGCAGAAGTCGTTGTCGAAAAGCGCGCCAGTTTGCGAATTGGCTCACGAGTGAGCGTCATTATGGACTCACCTGGCGAGGGTCGTGCCGATCATCAAGGCCCTGAAGATGGGGTGACGTTGCTGACTGAAGGCGACTACCACCGCGGAGATGTTGTCAATGCACTTGTCGTCTCATCCGAAGGAGCGGACCTCGTGGCTAGGCCACTGTGAAACCGCCCATCCCTGATCATGCGGGAGACCCGGTCACTT
>CAINMH010000075.1 GCA_903850745.1 uncultured bacterium | reverse complement strand
GGCCGGAGCTTGCTGGGGTAGTTGGGCATACGTCGGGCCCTCGGCGCGCGCTGCGCCCCCGATAAAGAGCGCGCAGACCACCATCCCAACGAGGCCCACACTGCCCACTTTGATCCGCACGCCCCCCATCCTGCACTCTTCAGGGGCGATCCCCGACAATGACCACATGGAGGCGGGGTACGAGTTTCAGCGACGCGAGGGTGCGCCCGAGGCTGGTCCGGGAAGCGGCGACGGCTGGGTTCGCACTAGCGACGGCCGCTCGTACTGGGGGCTCTTCGGGGCAGCAGGCATGTTGCTTCGCCACGTCGATGAGGTCGGGGAGGCGCGCTACCTCCTCGCGCAGCGCTCGACCCGCGTGCACAGAGGTCACGGCGAGTGGGCTGTTCCGGGTGGAGCGATCGACTCCCACGAAACACCGGTCGAAGCGGCCTTGCGCGAATTCGACGAAGAAATGGGGCCGATCCCTAGCGGCTGGACGGTCCGCGGAATCCATAAAGTGGATCCACTGCCGGGCGTGTGGTCCTACTACACCTGCTGCGCCGATGTCTCCGAGCGTCTGGACTATGACGACACACTGTCGTGGGAAAGCGATGCTGCTCGATGGTTCACCGAGTCTGAGTTGAGTGAAGTGGAACTCTTCGCTCCATTCGCCACAGTTTTCCCAAAGCTTCGCGCAATCTTCGAAAACTAAAGTTACGCCATTTAGTCGTGGGTGCGCGCCCCGCGACGCAGCATCCATAGCAAAGAGGCGAAAGCTGCTGCAAATACTAGGTTTGCACCGACAAGGAGCACTCGCAAAAAGCCCCATTCACCGGGCATTGTGAGGTCGAGAATGACAAATAGAATGCTCACGACCAACATCACGATTGCGGCCCCAATTGCGTGCTCATCGCGCAGACGACGCACGAGAACCATCAGCCCTGCTAAACCGATGAGGGCAGCCCCCGTCACCTGCTGACCCCACGCGACTCCTGCCGCTGAAGGAAGTCCGAGCCATGCGCCGACAATGCCCGGCACCACGATAAGCAGGACACCAAGAACGAGGGAGAACACTGCGTCCACTGTGAGTACTAGTCGGATCACTCGCGCTGCACGTGCCTGCGACTCCATGACATCACGCTATCCGGCGGCCGAAACCGTCAGATAAGCGCAACCCCGAAACTCTGAGCGACTTCACGCATTCGCTTGTCGGCGCTAGCGAGGGGAACTTGCTGTTCGTGCGCGAGGACGACATAGGCGGCGTCGTATGGGCTGAGCATGGTGGCACGGGAAAACTCAAGTAGCCGAGACACCGACGGGATAGTGCCATCCGCTCGGATGTCGAACTCTTGGATGGCAGCCAAGAACGTCGTGACCTTGGCATCGCTTACGCGTTGCCTCCTCAGCCCCACTGCAAGTCCGCTGGCGATTTCAGCGGTCCAGAACAACGGCACCATCGAATGCCCATCCCCCTGCAAGGCGAGCGCCCGCTCACCAACCTCACTCACTTCGTCCTCGAAGACCCAGCTGAGAGCAACCGACGCATCGAGAACGAACCCATCAGACAAAGCGCCGGCCCTCATTGATCGCGTCTTTGGCGCTCATTCCAAGAGTCACGCCCTTACGGTTTTCGCGCATGCGCTCGATTGCAGCGAGGCGCTGCTCGCGCGTCGTCTGGACGACAGGTTGGATTGAAGCTATCGGGTGTCCGTGGCGGGTCACGGTGATGATGTGGCCCGCGAGCACTTCCTCAAGGACCGAGGAGAGCTTTGCCTTGAGCTCGTAGACACCGATTGTGCGGTCGTTGAGGAAGGTCATAAAAGTAGACTAGATTCTAGTCAGACTCTAGTCAACTCTGGTCGTCCAGACCGTCTCGCACTAGCGTCTATCCATGCCCCGCGTCGTAGCCCTAGTCGGCGGGGAGTGCACCGGCAAGTCCACCCTCGCCCGCGCGCTAAGCAATTCCCTCCCCGCTTCCATCGCCCCCGAGGCCTTGCGCGCTTTCACCGAGGAGCATGGCCGCGTCCCTAGACAAGACGAGCAAATCGAAATTGTGATGGCGCAGCAAGAAGCCGAGGCGAACATCATCGCCGAGACGGCACTTGGCTGGGTCGTCTGCGACCCAGCCACACTCATGACAGCCGTCTACAGCCACATCTATTTCAATGATGACTCGCTCAAAGAGGCGGCGATCGTGCATGCAGAACTGACATACGACGCCATCATCTGGTGTGATCGCGAGCTGCCATGGACGCCCGACTCTGGCCAACGCGACGGCGCAGAATGGCGTGACCGTGCGCACGAAGCGCTCGCACAAACACTTCCACGCATCAACGTTCCACTGTTTGTCGCTTTGGGTAGTGAGTCGGATCGTCTTTCTGGCGCTCTGGAATTCCTTGCCCAATTGGTACGAACAAGTCGATAGAGTTCAGGCTGCACGGTCCGGGGAGGGGGAAAACATGTCGACCACGCAACTTCGCGGTCTTGCTATCCCTGAAGACCCCACTCCAGAACTCAACGAATCCGAAAGATACGTGTGGCGCAAGTTGCGCGAACAACTGCGCGACGGCGATGTACTACTGACATCCCGTAGGTTCACGGATTCTGAAAACGGTGATGTAGAAATCGACTTGCTCGTGCTGTTGCCCGATGTAGGCGCCGCTGTGATTGAAGTGAAGGGCGGTGTCGTCTCGTACGAGAACGGCGAATACTTCACTCGCAGCGGCGCGCGATACGAACGACGCATTCACCCGATCCGACAGGCTCGCGGAGGCAAGCACGCTTTACGGGCCTATCTCAACCGCCAACCCACTTGGTCCATGGGATTGTTGCGCACGGAGTGGCTGTGCGTATTCCCCTACACCAAACTCGACGGCGACCTTGGCCCCGAAGGCCGTAGGGAACAACTTATTGGTGAGGGCGAACTCGATGATGCGCTAGGCCGTGTCTACGACGTCCTCCAGTCATGTCCCGATCCCAATCCCGTGCCCGCACACCCGGCGTGGGTCGATCGAGTTATCGACCTTCTCGAAGGTCGACCTGATCCTGAAGCTGACGTCGCACGATTCAGTGCCATGCGTGAGGACGCCGTCGACAGACTCACGCGAGATCAGGCACGCGTCTGCGACATGTTCTTTGAAAACCAGAGTTTGGAGATTGTGGGGCCAGCCGGCTCTGGTAAATCCTGGATCGCCATGGAACTCGCCCACCGATGGGCGAAAGAGGGAAAGCGTGTCGCATACCTGACCTACGGCGGAGGCATGGCTGAGTCCGTTCGACGGTCGGGGCTCGCTGGCGTGACCTATGTCGGCACTTTCCACGGCCTTGGTCGTGAGTGGGAAGTTGAACAACCGGCAGGTGCAGATCAGGACCTCTGGGTTCGCGAAATGCCCGAACGTATGAGTGCTGCGGCTCTCCTGCTCCCAGAACATGAACGGTTTGATGCATACGTCGTCGATGAAGCGCAGGACTTTGCAGACGCATGGTGGGACGTACTCTTTCTTGCCGCACGCGATCGTGACGAGCTGCGACTTGCGGTGTTTCGTGATGACGCACAGGAGGTATTCCCCGGGCGTCGCGGACATCCGGAAATGCCACTTGCCAAAGTGCGCCTCAGGGAGAACCTGCGCAATGCCCGGGAAATAGTAGAAACCTTTGCGCCTTTGGTACCCGATGAGATCAAGGTGCTTGGTGGACACGGTCTACCCGTCGAATTCATCGAGTGCGAAGCAGGAGATGTCTTTGGTGTCGCTGATGATGTCGCCTTGGATCTCATCGAGAACCGCGGTTATACGCGCGATCACATTGCCGTGCTCACCACCAAACATCGTCATCCAATGCAGGCCGAGGCCAGACATGTCCACGGCGAGAAGCATTGGGATCTCCTCTGGGAGGGCGATGACATTTTCTATTCCACAGTCGCAGGCTTCAAGGGGCTTGAACGCCCAGTGATCGTGCTCGCTGTCGACGGTTTTCATGATGATCTTGAGCCCCGCAATGTCATGTACACCGGCATGAGCCGCGCGCGCGATCTGCTGATAGTTGTCGGAGATCGCGATTCCATTAAGGGAGCGGTTGGCGACAAGATTATGCGTCGCCTCCAGCGCGGACAGAAGCTCGACTAGAGAGCCGGCACGAGCGGCTCTTCTCATCTGAGACACTTCACCGGTGAGTTCTGAAACAGCCTCGAGCGTGCTGCCACCCGGCATTCGCACGTTTAAGCCGCGTCGAGGGCGTGTGACGCAGCGGCAGGAAGCCGGCATGCTGGACGGGCGCGACTACTTCATTGAGCAGGCTGGTCCACTCAATCTCGATTCTGTGCTCCCCGGTTACGACGACATCGTCATGGACATTGGATTCGGTACCGGCGAGGCAACAGCGCAGATGGCGGTCGACGAGCCTCAAGTGGCGATACTTGCGATTGACGTGCACACGCCAGGCATTGGCGATCTCCTACATCGGTGTGCACACACTCCCCTCCCGAACGTGCGCGTGATGTCGGCCGATGCACTCGAAGTTCTCACTGCGCTTCAACAGGATTCACTCGCCGGTGTACGCACCTATTTCCCAGACCCGTGGCCCAAGGCGCGCCATCACAAACGTAGATTGATCCAACAACCCGTCCTCGATCTGATGGCGAGTCGCGTACGAGTAGCTGGCTTTTGGCACTTGGCTACTGACTGGGCCGAATACGCCGATGCTATGCAGGTGGAATTCGAGGCGCATCCGATGTGGGTCGGTGGCGTGATCGCTCGTCCAGACTGGCGGCCAACGACGCGCTACGAGCGCAACGGGCTCAGCCAAGGTCGCCAACCGATTGATCTGATGTACACGCGAGTCAGCTCATGATCGGCGAAGTCATTGAACTTGAGGTGGGCAACTTTGCCCACGGTGGTCATTGCGTTGCTCGAATCGATGGTCGCGTCGT
The DNA here is from genome assembly GCA_903850745.1 of uncultured bacterium. Classification (GTDB taxonomy): domain Bacteria; phylum Actinomycetota; class Actinomycetes; order S36-B12; family S36-B12; genus CAINMH01. The sequence goes on along the minus strand of CAINMH010000075.1, from coordinate 2,906 downwards.
CTTCGTCCGCCACACCTTGCCTGGCGAGCGTATCCGTGCGCGCGTGACCGGTTCAGGCGGCGGTGGCAAGTTTCTCCGTGCAGATGCGATCGAGATTCTTGAGGCCTCCCCCGATCGAGTCACGCCTCCATGCAGTTTCGCAGGAGTCTGCGGCGGATGCGATTGGCAGCACGCCTCACTTACAGCGCAGCGGCGAAGCAAAGAATCGATCGTACGCGAATTGCTGCGTAAGAGCGTCAGCACCGAGATTCTTGAGTCCTTCACAGTCCACGCGGTAGATGGGGATGTCGATGGTCTTGGTTGGCGCACACGTGTGCGCTTCGCCGTCGATGCAGAGGGCCACGCTGGACTACGCCTGCATCGTTCGCACGATGTACTCACCATTGATCGTTGCCTCATCGCGCACCCCGCGATCACCGCCCTCGATATCACTGCAGAAGTTTGGCCTCAGGCACGAGAGGTTCTCGCCGTCGCACCAAGCATCGGTGAAGCTCTCGCCCGGGCTGATCCGCGCCACACTGGCACTCGTGTGCTCGAAAAGGCCGCTGGGAGAGAGTGGAAGGTAGATTTCACCGGCTTTTGGCAGGTGCATCCCGGAGCTGCTGATGCTCTGGTCAATGTTGTTGGTGACTTCGCGCAGCCCACTAAAGGGGAACACATACTCGACCTGTACTCCGGTGTCGGATTATTCGCTGGTGCGTTTGCCGAAAATGTCGGCGTAGGTGGTCGAATTGATGCTGTCGAAGTTGACGCTGGCGCGTGTGCAAATGCCCGCCGCAATCTGCATGACCTGCCATTCGTTCATCTGCACCATGCCGATGTCCTTGAATGGCTCCGGGTAAAGGCGACCAAACGAGCCGACATCGTGATACTCGACCCACCACGCACGGGATGTGGTCCGGCAGGAGTTAAGGCAATAGTGAGACTGCGGCCTCGTGTCATCGTCTATGTCGCCTGCGACCCAGCGCCACTAGCTCGTGACCTTGCCGCCTTCGCGGAGCACGGATGGAAAGTTGACGAAATCGTTGGCCTCGATATGTTCCCGATGACTCAGCATCTTGAGTGCGTGGTGCGACTTACACATCACGAATCTGCTGCAGTACCTACCTAAAATTCAACGCGCCGCAACTAGCAGAAGAGTGCGCCGATTTCCGCGATGCGATCCGGCACCAAGGAGTACCAAGCCCAGGTGCCACGGCGCTCACGCCGCACTAATCCTGCTTCAACTAGCACCTTGAGATGATGCGAGACCGTTGGCTGAGTCAGACCAAGCGGCTCAGTCAGATCACACACGCAAGACTCGCCACCATCAGCCGCACGTAGGAGGGATAGGAGCTGTAGGCGTGCTGGATCCGCCACGGCTTTGAGGATTTGTGCCAGTGACTCAGCACTCTCGCGAGTCATTGGCTCAGCGAGTCCAGCCGGACAGCACTCCGGAGCGCTCAGCACGGCCCGCGATTCAGTTCTCGTCGCCACCGGGTCTCCTTCACCAAATGTTAACGCCAGGATATAGACAACTATCAATGTAACAGGGCAGACTGTATAGACGTACGTAAATGTAGCCCGCTTCGATGAAGAGAGTTTCTGCCATGCGCAACAAGCCTTCCGTGCTCTTCGTGTGTGTCCACAACGCTGGCCGCTCACAGATGGCGGCGGCCTATCTGACGCACCTCGCCGGTGACCGCGTCGAAGTCCGGTCTGCGGGCTCCGCACCCGCCAATACGGTCAATCCGGCGGTTGTCACGGCGTTGCTCGAAGAGGGCATCGACATTTCAGCGGAGGCGCCCAAGGTGCTCACCACCGAGGCGATTCGGGCATCCGACTACGTCATCACAATGGGCTGCGGTGACGCCTGCGAATTTTTCCCCGGCAAGACATACCTCGACTGGGTCCTCGAGGATCCCGCTGGACAGGGCGTCGAGCACGTACGACCCATTCGCGATGAGATTAAGCAACGCATTATTGGCCTGATCTCTGAGATCGATGCCAAGGCAGCCACAACGTGAGTGACTCCCCCGCCTCGTTGCCTCGGCGCCTTCTTGCTGAAGCGCTCGGCACATGTCTGCTCGTGGCAACTGTCGTCGGCTCGGGGATCATGGCCCAACGACTGTCACCCAATGACATCGGACTTGAGTTGCTCGAGAACGCGATCGCGACAGGTGGTGTGCTCTTTGTTTTGATCGCCGTATTCGGACCACTGAGCGGCGCACACTTCAATCCCGTTGTCACTGCTGTCGACGCATGGTTCGGTGGCATTGATCGCCGCGATGTTGCTCCCTACATGGCCGTACAAGTCATTGGCGCATGTGCTGGAGCCGTACTCGCCAATCTGATGTTCGGCTTGTCCGCTGTTTCGCTTTCGCAACATGAGCGAACTGGCTGGGGGATCTGGCTCGCGGAAATTGTTGCCACGTTTGGTCTTCTCTTGGTGATCCTGGGGCTAGTACGCACTGGTCGCTCCACGTGGATAGCAGCGTCTGTCGCGGCCTACATCGTCGGTGCCTACTGGTTCACGTCGTCCACGTCATTCGCTAATCCAGCTGTCTCCGTGGGGCGAATGCTCTCTGACACCTTCGCTGGCATCGCGCCCGCGAGTGTGCCTGGGTTCGTGATTGCTCAGTGCGTGGGCGCAATAATCGCCGTCCTCGTTGTGATCGTGCTGTGGCCCAAGCATTCACCAGCCGGCGCGGTTGCTATGGACGTGCATAAAGAAACGCGTTAAAGCAAGGCCTAACCGGGGCTCAACAACGCGTCATTTAAGTTTATCCGAAGCGGCCGTGCACGTAGTCGAATGTCCGGGGATCCTGCGGGTTGTCGAACATAGCCACGGTGTCGCCAGACTCCACGATGTAGCCAGGCTGCCCCTGCTCAGCAAGGAAGAACGCACACAGGTCGGACACGCGCTG
>CAINMH010000074.1 GCA_903850745.1 uncultured bacterium | reverse complement strand
CCACAGATCACCCGGGTCTAGCCCGAACTCCGCGGAAACTGCCATGACCTGTGGCGCGTAACCGCTGAAGACCCCAGCTAATCCACTCTCGAGAGTTGAGGCTGTTGTTCGCGGCAGGTTGTCTGGAAACTCATTTTCTACTAGGCGACTCATTCCAAGTACCTGTCGCAGATCTGGGTGACTGTCGCTGTGGTCTGTGGCCACAACACTTTCAAGCTGTGCGTTTCCTGCGCCTGCACCAAGCCCCATGGCTGCGCCATCCACAATGCTTGCACCTGCATTGGAAGCAGCATGGGCATTTGCGACAGCGAGCCCGAGATTGTTATGTGCGTGAAAGCCAACCCCGATGCCAAGTTCTTGATGAACCATCTCTACGCGTTCGCGTACGTCTTTAGGCTCGAAGTGTCCAGCTGAATCCATCAGGATGATTGCGGAGGCGCCATATGCTTTCATCAGCTCAGCTTGAACCAGTAGACCCGGTAGATCAATCATGTGAGACATCATTAATACCCCGTGAACCGTGACGGATTGTCCGGCCAGATACTCCATCTGCGTCTGTGCCATTGAAGCCTCGGACACATGAGTTGCCACACGGAATACTTCTACGCCTAGTTCTACTGCAGGGTGCAAGTCGCGATTGATTGTGGCAAATCCGGGGATCGCGTGAACGGCGAGTTTGGCCTCGCGCAGGGATTCACGGGCAGCCGTGAGGAGCGACTCATCGCTGCAGGCGGATTTGCCAGCAAGGAAGGAGGACGTTCCAAGGCCGTTGCCGTGTCCCACTTCAACAGCCCAGACTCCCGATGTATCGGCCATCGCGCAGTACTTGCGAACGAAGTTTTCAGATAGCTGATGGCCGAGGGCATGGTTGCCGTCTCGCAGGGTGACGTCGTAATAAATCGTCATGTTTGTGCCTTAGCGCGGATGGGATGGTGTCCGAGGATTCGTGCTGACTCGACAGCAGCGGAATTGATGATGTCTAGGTTGCCTGCGTAAGGGGGCAAGTAAAAGCCGGCTCCGATCACCCGAGAAGTGACGGACACGAGACCTTCGCGAGGGCAGTACGGCTCTATCGCAAAGTCGTATCCGGGGACCGACTTCTGGACTTCTGTGATCATCTCGGCACACGCAATCCGAATCGCATCGAGGTCAATCATGTCTGCTTGAACAAACACGGTAGTGCGCATCATGACCGGGGGATCCGCAGGATTGAGGATCAACATGGCCTTTGCTTTCGGGCATCCGGTGACCTGGGCCGCTAGTTCCTGCGTTGCCTCAACGTAATGATCGACATTACGACGAGATGCGGGACCGACCGATAGCGAGGGGACACTGACAGAGACCTCTACCTCTGAAATACCACTGACTCCGCGGGTTATGGCATTGAGCATCGGTGCGGAGGATTGCCCGCCACAACTGATCATCGACAGGTTTTCGGGTGTGATGCCGGGACTGAGGTGCATTGAGTCGACTCGATCGACTAGGCACGGGACCATTGGCCGGCCTATTCCAGAAGGGGTGAGATCAATCATCCACTTACCGTGCTCCTTGGTGATGTCCCAATGACCAGGATGGTCAAACGAGGACGTTGCATCAAAGACCCCATCGAAGAAGTCAAAGTGGGGGAGCAATCCCGTGATGCCGTTGGTGACAATCACTGGGATGCGATCAACCAAACGCTGCAACCCCGGGCTATCGGGCCGACGTCCGGCGAGGGCAACGACCTCAAAGTCATCGTCAACCAATAATCGCTCGCACAGGTCAATGCCGATATTGCCGGTACCGAGAATCGCGACGCGAATTCGGCCATGGCTCACGAGACGAGCATATTCCACGATCCACCCATATCAAGTGCGCTTCACTGGCCCCTGCGGTCACTCGAAACTAGCTAGTCAGCAGGAACCACTTCGTGGGGATCACTGGCGGATCTCCCGAGAGCATGGAGCCACTAGAAGTAGGTGGTTCCCAGACCAAATGTCAGGAATCTATTCGCTGGCCATACAAATGGAGATTGGGCCAAGACGGTCGAACTCAGCGAGGAAGACGTCACCAGGAGCGATCGGGACCATGGCGTGAAGTGCTCCGGTCATGATGATGCTGCCAGCAGGGAGGACGATGCCCCTAGGTGCGAGATTGTTGGCAAGCCATGCAACGGCGGCAAACGGATCACCCAGTGTCGCGGCGCCTACGCCGGTGGCAATCACCTCACCGTTCTTGGAGAAGACCATGCCGATCAGACGCGGATCGAAACCTTCAACAGGCACGACCAGATTCGACAGTGCAATCGCGCCGCTGCTTGCGAGGTCCGCAATCGTGTCAGCCAGTCGGATCTTCCAATCGCGGATCCTTGAATCGACGATCTCGAGAGCCGCGACGAGTCCACGGGTCGACTGACGGGCTTGATCAGGAGTGCAACCGGGTCCGGACAGGTCAGTTCTGAGAATAACGCCAATCTCTGCTTCGATACGTGGCGCGATAAATCGGTCTACAGGGATCTCAGCGCTGTCCCGGTAGACCATGGATTCGAAGACGGGTCCGAAGTCTGGCTGGTCGACACCGAGCAGCTGTTGCATCGGGGCGGAAGTCAGGCCGATTTTATAGCCACAGATGGTTTCGCCATCATCAATGAGACGTTGTGTCAAGCATTGCTGAACCGCGTAACCGTCTTCTACTCCCAGATCAGGTAGTGAATCAGTAAATGCCGCGACCGGTGTTCGTGTCTGTCGCGCTACATATAAGGCGTCGGCAAAATCACGCGCCTGCTGCGGTGTCAAAATTTTGTTCATTGGGAGTCTTCTTAACGCCTTTGGGGTGGCTCGTCAATCTTGGTTGGAGTTTTTGGGGCTAGGTAGCGAGGCGGTGAGCAGCATCCCGGCGCCCGTGTTGGTCAACGACCACTTCCCGCGCAGTGACTCGACCCAGGCCGAGATCACCGTCATCCCGGTGCCCGGTTCGGGCGCGGTGTGTGGGCTACCCACTCCGTTGTCGCGGAGTTCGAGTACGACTTGATGATCGTGCGCTTCGGACACCATGATCGAGCATTCCGAGGCATGACCGTGCACGGCTGCGTTGAGAAGCCCCTGCTCGCAAATGCGATAGACGGCCGTTGCACGGGTTGTCTCTGACTCGCTCGTGGGCCGGTCGATGATGCTCTCTGCGATGACAATCGAGACTGTCATGCCAGGTCTGTACGCATCTGCAAGTTCGCGCAGGGCCGTCACTAGTCCAATCCGACTGATATCGGGACTCAGGTGACGGCTTGCGCGACGAACCTCTTGCGACCGCACTCGCTCAATGTCTGCAACTGAGGCCGTGAGTTCGTCCTGAATCTCTTTGGGGCTTTGTTCGATGACTGCCCGGAGGCGCAACCCGATGGAGACAAGATCGGTCTGAACCCGATCATGCAAGTACGTGGCAACTTGGCCACGTACTCGTTCGTCAGAGTCCAGAAGCATCCGACGTTGTTTGGTCACGACTTTCAGCGCATCTTGTGCGATCTGAGAACTGACCCGGATGCGCTCAAGGAATGCAGCGAGCAGGGCATTGAAAAACCAGACTGGGAAAAAGAATCTCCCGATCGAGACAGGTATTCCGGGCACACCAATCAACGATTCAAGAGTCGGAAAGATCCTGAGGATGATAGCGACCAGCGCAGCAGCGATCGCTGAAGCGACGAGAAGAGATAGGAGATACTCCAACGAGTTGATGGGCCTTTGCGTAAACCGCCCGCGATAACGTTGGTAGGCCATCAGGGGAAGCAGCACGAAGCCCGGGCCAACAATTCCGAAAAAAACCAGGCCAGCCAGCGTCACAATGAGCGAGCCCGTTTGGGGAACAAGTGGACTCGGTGGACCGACAAGCCGATAGCTCACGACGAGAACCATCACCGACACTAAGGTCCACACCGCCAGCACGTGAATTGGCCAAGGCCCGATGATGAACCGCCGGGCACTGCCAAGGAGAGTCGGTTTCGATCGGCTACTTGCCATAAGAGTCAAGGGTATGCGACCGCTGACCCTCAAGCCAAGCAATCACTGCAGCTGTGCGCAGATCTGTGCCGGATTCGGCATCGGGGAGCAAAATGCGGTAGCACTCTGAAAGTTCTTTGCGTACGGATACGGGTCGCAGGTCGAGCCGTTCGGCAATGATGTTGGCGTCAACTCCGGTTGCGGCGATCGACATGATCTGACGTTGACGAGCGGAGAGCTGACTTAGCCGTTCGACCGCAGCGGGCGCGCGGTCTGGTTGCATGGACGGTTCAACCACCGAGAGACCCGTCGCAGTTGCTTTGAGAACTTTGGCCAAATAGGCATAGTCCAAGTCGGCGCGCTTTTCTACGTAGGACCAGCCCATGCTGACGGACCCCCGCGCGCCGTGGAAATCCCACGCGTAATGCTGCGACAAGATAACCACACCTAGGTGCTCGTGCTGTTCACGAAGTTCATGACCCAATTCGACACCGTTGAGGGAGTCTGGCCCCAGGGCCCAATCCAAGAGCGCCACGTCCAGGGGTCCTTCGACGGCAAGGGCCTCTTCGGCGGTGCCGACACTCGCCACAACTTCAAAGCCAGGAATCTGCGCGAGAACGCCCGACAGCATCGTACGCAGGACGGGATCGTCCTCCACATAGAGCAGTCGGGTGTCGCGGGGCATGGATTTATCGTCCTCCTCTTTCGTGGCGCCTGCTTATGTGGGGTACACGTGTACCGCTAGATCGGTACACGTGTAGGGGCTGAGAGTACGGTGCCGGATTGCGGGCTATTTTCGCCGGCATGAGAAGCCACCTGATATCTGTTGCCCCTCACTCCACTCGTTCTGCCGCGCGTCGCATGACGGCCCTCGCAGCGGTCGCTGGCCTCGCCTTGGCTGGTCTTACAAGCCTGGTCGCGAGCCCAGTGGGCGCGAGTCAAGTTGGTTCGCCCGACGCCGCTTTCAATGCGAATGTCGCAGAGCTGCCGCTTGAATTCCTGGCTACGCTTGTGCCATTGCGAGAGGGCGGCTTCGTGTTTTCCGACTATCTTGAAGGCCGCGATCCCGCAAGCACGTTGCGCAAGATTGATGCTGCGGGCAACGAGGTCATGGCCTTCACAGAAAATGTTGGATCAAGGTCCGTCAACGGGCTCCGAGAAGGTCCTAACGGTGAAATCTTCACCGTTGCGGACACGCCGCGTAAATATGACTCCAGCGGTAATGAGGTGGCGGAATTTGCGAACAATGCGGGCTACTTTGGTGCACCCGGTGAGTTGCAGTCGATGGTGGCGACGAGCGATGGTGGGGTCGTGATCGGGGGGTACCGTGTGGATGGCGCTCAAAGATACAAGCCAGTGTTCAAGAAACTTGATTCGCGAGGAGTAGAGGTCGCATCGTTCTGGACGAACGCCGAAAGTTCCTTTGAGGGGGCCGAGGGTGGTCCTCCGCACATGGTGCAGTTGGGAGATGGCAGTCTTCTGGTCGCGGGTGGTGGCCGGTTCAATACCGTTTTTGGGGGTAACCTCAAAAAGTTCAGCTCAGCAGGCGTTGAAGATATGACGTTTTCCGCGAACGTATCGGACGATTTGCAGGGTTACTACCCGACTGCATTAGATGTGTTGCCCAACGGCACAGTGATCGTGGCCGTGAGAGATGGTGCAGAGGAGGAGTTCCTTCTCTTTACCTTTGATTCGGCTGGCAACCAGATCACGACACGGGATGAACAAGCAGGATCAATGGAGGAAGAGATTTACTTTCTCCAGCACACTGCACAGAATCACATCATTTTTGGTGCTTATAACCAACTTCGTGAATTGGATTCGAATGGCGATGCCGTCGAGGATTCTTTTGTGTCGGGCATTCCCGGCTCATTTGAGGAAATCACGCACATGAATGTGACTCCGGGTGGGGACCTGCTCGTCGTGGGCAACGAGGAACCCTCCGTGATTAAGAAGTTCTTCCTGAGCGAACCTGCTCCGACGGTGTCGTCTGTGGCTCCGGTGACGGGTCTGATTGCGGGTGGGACGTCAATCACGATTACAGGCACGAATTTCGCAGCTGGTGCTTCGTTGGGTGTGAGTGTGGGTGGGGTTGCTGCGACGAATGTGCAGGTGGTGTCAGCGACCAAGATCACGGCGAAGACCCCGGCGCATGCTGCGGGTGTGGCAAACATTGTGGTGACGAATGGTGATGGGCAGACGGCGACGTTAAGTGGGGCGTT
>CAINMH010000073.1 GCA_903850745.1 uncultured bacterium | reverse complement strand
CCGACGTGAAGAGTGAGCTGGCTCGGAGCGCGCACGCATGACTGAAACCGTTATTCCCGTCCGGGGAGACTCGACCTATGCCGTCATCGTCGGGCACAAGGTGCTAGATCGAGTGACGGACCTCATCGGGGGCAGCGCCTCAAAGGTTGCGCTCTTACATCCACCTACCTTGCGAGACCTCGCTGATCGGGTTATGTCGAGTATCGCTGCGGCCGACATCGAAGTCTTGGCGCTAGAGGTGCCGGACGGTGAGGCCGCTAAGACCAGTGGCGTTGTCGACATGATCTGGAACGCGTTGGGCGAAGAAGGATTCACTCGTACTGACGTTGTCGTCGGGCTCGGCGGCGGCGCAACGACGGACTTGGTTGGTTTCATCGGCGCAACCTGGTTGCGTGGGGTCCGCACTGTACTGATTCCCACGACTCTGCTCGCGATGGTGGATGCTGCCGTAGGTGGCAAGACTGGTATTAACACCTCGGCAGGTAAGAATCTCGTTGGCGCGTTTCACCCGCCAGCTGGCGTTCTTTGCGATCTGGACTGTTTAGCGACGTTGCCCCGGGCGGATTTATTGGCGGGCATGGCCGAAGTTGTTAAGGGCGGATTCATCGTCGACCCCCGTATCCTCGACATCGTGGAGTCTGACCCGGTCGGATGCACACAGCCGGGGGGCCCGCGGCTACGTGAACTTATTGAACGAAAGATTCAGGTGAAAGCCGATGTTGTAGCAGGTGACCTGAGAGAGCGCATCGGGCCCGAATTGGGGCGCGAGGTGCTCAACTACGGTCATACGTTTGGCCATGCCGTCGAGCGTATTGAGAATTACCGTTGGCGCCACGGCGATGCGATTAGCGTAGGTATGGTGTACGTCGCCGAGTTGGCGCGCATTGAGGGTCTGCTCTCCGACGCTGACGTGGCTCGTCACCGGTCCATTTTGACCTCTTTGGAACTTCCTGTTTCGTACGCGCCAGGCAGGTGGGACGATCTCCTTGCCGCGATGCGTGTTGACAAGAAGGCTCGTGGTGACATGCTGCGGTTTGTGGTTCTCGACGGCATTGGCAAGCCCCGCATTCTCGAAGGTCCATCGGAGGAGTCGCTTCGGGCGGCATACGAGGAGGTCAGCTCGTGAGTGAAGTACTCGTTCTCAACGGGCCTAACCTTGGCCGGCTTGGCACTCGCGAGCCGGAGATCTACGGACATGCTACTTTTGCCGATCTTGAGTCGCTGTGTGTGCACACAGGGTCCGAACTCGGACTCACTGTCGAGGTTCGCCAGACAGACGACGAGGCCGAGCTCATTCATTGGCTACATGAGGCTGCGGATCGTGGTGTCGCTGTGGTGTTGAATCCTGCGGCGTTTACTCACTACTCCTACGCCGTTCGCGACGCATGCGCTGCCCTCACAGCACCCCTCATTGAGGTGCACATCAGTAACCCTGCGGCTCGCGAGGAGTTCCGGCACACTTCGGTAATCTCTGCGGTTGCTCGCGGGACCATCACCGGGTTCGGCCTGCAGTCGTACGTGCTGGCCCTTCGCGCCCTGGTCTAGACATGATCGATTTCTCCCAGCGGAGGGATGCCGTGCGTGGCCGCATGGCGGAGGCCGGGGCAGATTCTTTCTGGATCGCGCATCCCGCCAATGTCCGGTATTTGTGTGGATTCACTGGCAGTAATGGTGTTGGACTACTGACCGCCGACGCCTTTCTGCTCGGCACAGATGGCCGTTATGTCACCCAATGCGCCGAGGAGTGCACGGACGTCGAACTCGTCATCGACCGCGACACCGTCCGCGGGCTTGCCTCGCGGGCACGGGGGCGTACCGCGTTCGAGGCTGATCACGTCACGGTGAATCAGCACATGATCATTGCTGAAAGTGCTGAGACTCTGCCGGTGAGCGGGTGGGTAGAAAACGTACGTATCGTCAAGGACTCGGCTGAAGAGTCGTTCATTCGCGAAGCGTGTCAGATCAGCGATGACGCACTCGAGTCATTGCTGCCCAGAATTTGTGTGGGCATGACCGAACGCGAGATAGCGTGGGCGCTTGAGCGAGAGATGCTCGAGCGTGGTGCCGAGGGCTTGGCATTTGATTCGATCGTTGCGGGGGGTCCGAATTCAGCGATCCCGCATCATCAGCCCACCGACCGCCCGCTGGCTTCGGGTGACTTACTCAAAATTGACTTTGGCGCCCGAGTGGCTGGATATCACGCAGATCAGACCCGCACCTTTGTTATGGGCGTAGCTGCTTCGTGGCAGTTAGAGATTCACGCAGTTGTTGCGCAAGCGCAGGCGCGTGGACGAGAGACGCTCAGTGCTGGCGTGAGCCTCGGGTCCATTGACGAGGCCTCCCGGACGGTCATTACCGCTGCGGGATACGCCGAGAACTATCCACACGGGCTCGGACATGGGGTGGGACTAGAGATCCATGAGGCGCCGATGCTCGGCGCTCGCAGCACCGGTATTCTGCACGCCGGAGTACCGGTCACCATCGAGCCAGGCATTTATCTGCCAGGACGCGGTGGCGTTCGGATTGAGGACACCATGTGGGTGACCGAGAGCGGGAGCGAGTCGTTGACGCGGCTTCCCCGTGAACTCCTTGCGCTCTAGACGAAGGGATCGGCGTGGCAACGACGAATGACCTGAAGAACGGCGTCGTGCTGAACATCGACGGGCAACTATGGACCGTCGTGGAGTTCCAGCACGTAAAGCCCGGCAAGGGTCCGGCCTTCGTGCGCACCAAACTCAAGCACGTGCTTTCCGGCAAAGTCGTGGACAAGACGTTCAACGCCGGTCTCAAAGTGGAGACCGCAAGTGTCGACAAGCGCGACATGCAGTACCTCTACCGAGATGGCGATGACTGGGTCTTCATGGACACACAGTCGTACGACCAGCTCAGTGTCAACTCGGCGACAGTGGGTGATGGCGCAAAGTACTTACTGGAAAACCAGAAGGCTGTCGTTGCCGTCCACGATGGCTTGCCGCTGTATGTCGAACTCCCCGCCAGCGTGGAGTTGACCATCACCTATACCGAGCCGGGTGTGCAGGGAGACCGATCCACGGGCGGCTCGAAGCCGGCGACACTGGAGACAGGTGCTGAGATCCAAGTACCGCTCTTCATCGAGCAAGGCACGTTATGTCGCGTAGACACGCGCGACGGTTCGTACCTCGGCCGCGTCAACTAGGTGTCAGCGCGTAGCAAGGCACGCAAACGTGCCTTGGACATCTTGTACCAATCCGATCTTCGGGCCGTTGCTCCTCTTGTTGCTCTGAGTGAAGAAGAGTCTCGGCGGGCAGCGACGCACGACCCAGAACTCAACCCCTTAGTTCGGGCGCTTGTTGAAGGTGTTGTGGCTCATCAGGAACACATTGACGAGTTGCTCGCTACTTATTCGATGGGGTGGACCATCGAGCGCATGCCAGCAGTGGATCGCGCGGCGCTACGTATTGGGACCTTCGAGATCATGTGGGCTGACGACGTGCCGGATGGAGTGGCGATAGCAGAGGCGGTCGAGTTGGTGTCGAATCTGTCCACTGATGAGTCGCCTAGTTTCGTGAACGGTCTCCTGGCGCGGATTGTGGAGATCAAACCGACCGTCGTGTAGTGCTGGGTCAATCCTTGCGAGTGCCCTGAGTGGGATTTGAACCCACACTGGATGGTGTTTGAGACCACTGCCTCTGCCGGTTGGGCTACCAGGGCGCGGGCGCCAGCCTAACCCGTCGGCTACTAGAGTCGTGCTGTGGGTTCTCAACATGAAGTAACCATCGTCGTGGGCGAGGACGAGGCCCTGATCCGGATGGATCTAGTCGAAATGCTCGCCGACGAGGGCTATGTCGTCGTGGGGCAGGCCAGCGACGGGGCCGAGGCCGTCCGCCTCGTACTGGAATTGCGCCCCGACGTTGTGCTTCTCGACATGAAGATGCCTGTCATGGACGGACTCGCGGCCGCCGAGCACATCCGAGAAGCAGATGTGGCCCCTGTGGTGATGTTGACGGCATTTAGCCAACGCGCCCTAGTCGACCGTGCTGCCGAGGCGGGCGTCATGGGCTACGTCGTGAAGCCATTTAGCCAGTCCGATCTCAGCCCCGCCATCGAGATTGCCCGGGCTCGATGGGCTGAGCGCAAAGGCGCCGAGATGAGAGCCAGTGATCTGCAGGGCCGCCTCGCCGCCCGGACCCTCATCGATCGGGCGAAGGCAGCACTCCAAGCTCAAGGGATGACCGAGGCCGAGGCCTTCCGGCACCTACAGCGACTGGCAATGGACGGCAGAAAATCCATGGCCGATGTGGCGGCCGAGATTCTCGGGTAGCCTCGCGCTGGAAGTCTCGGCGCTGAGGAGGAGTGGCGGATGGCACGAAACGTGGTCGTACGTCCGGCCGATGCTGCGGATTTCGAGGCGTTAGAGCCCCTCTGGCTCGAGCTGTCGCTAGTCGGGCCCGGCTCTCAGTCTGGAACTGATCGAACGCGGAGTCGGTGGGAGCGCAGTTGGTTGGAGGCCGACGCGACATATGTGGCTTGCATCGATCGAATCCCGGTGGGGATGATCGCGCTGGCGATCCAAGACACGGGCGCTTGGACTGGGCGAGCCTTAGTGATGACGGTTCTGCATGTGACTCACTCTGCCCAGCACAAGGGTGTGGGCAATGCGCTGCTTGAAGTGGCAGCGGAGTTCGCATTGGCTAGCGGCGTTGAATCGGTCGCCGTAGATGTTCCCCCGACCATGCGGGAAGCTAATCGATTCTTCGCTCGTGTCGGGTTTGCACCCGTGGTCACTCGCAGAGTGATGCCTTCGGCTTCACTCAAGCGCCGTTTAGACGCGGCTCCCGGTGGTCGGATGGCTCGGCTGCGGGCCCGATCAGCGGCTCGCCGGGCATCTGGGCGACCGGGTGCCGTCAACCCTTGAGGCGCTCCTTCAGCATGCACGTCAATCGTGCCGTGCAGATCCGGTTACCTTCCTCATCACTGATAACAATTTGGTAGGTCGTGAGCGAGCGGCTTCGGGCGAGGGGAGTGGCGACGCCATAGACATAGCCCTCTTTAGCGGACCGATGATGGCTGCACGAAAGCTCGATCCCGAGCGCGATTCGGTCAGGTGCCGCGTACAGCGCTGACGCGATAGACCCGAGAGACTCTGCGAGGACACCGCTGGCGCCGCCGTG
>CAINMH010000072.1 GCA_903850745.1 uncultured bacterium | reverse complement strand
GGTTCTGCGCGACAGGGTCGTGATCCACGAACACAGGCAATCCTGCCGATCCGCGGCAAGATCCTTAACGTCGAAAAGGCTCGCATCGACAAGGTACTTGCTAATACTGAAGTTCAGGCACTTGTCTCTGCTTTCGGCACTGGCGTGCAAGACGACTTCGACAGAAATAAGCTGCGCTATCACAAGATTGTGTTGATGGCCGATGCTGACGTTGACGGCCAGCACATCCGCACCCTGCTGCTGACGCTGCTTTTCCGCTTCATGCGGCCGCTAGTCGAGAGCGGCAAGGTCTACCTGGCGCAGCCACCACTGTTCAAGATCAAGTGGAGTCGTGACACACCTGACTATGCCTACTCCGACCGCGAGCGTGATGCATTTCTCGAGGCTGGGTATGCCGCCAATAAGCGCCTTCCCAAAGAAGAAAGCATTCAGCGCTACAAGGGCCTCGGTGAGATGAACGCCGATGAATTGTGGGAGACGACAATGGATCCCCAGCGTCGCGTATTGCTGCAAATCACTCTTGATGATGCGGCTCAAGCCGATGAAATGTTCAGTGTGCTGATGGGCGAGGACGTTGAATCTCGCCGCAACTTTATTCAGCGCAATGCCCGCGATGTTCGCTTCCTGGATATTTAGAGGATCTCCGTGACTGATGACAATGTGATCGAAGTAGTTCCCGTGGGTGGCCGCATCGAGCCAATCGACCTGCAAGTCGAAATGGCGAGGTCCTATCTCGACTACTCCATGAGTGTCATTGTTTCTCGCGCGCTCCCCGATGTGCGCGATGGTCTCAAGCCAGTGCATCGCCGCGTCTTGTACGCCATGTACGACGGCGGCTACCGCCCCGATCGCAACTTTTCGAAGTCTGCCCGCGTCGTGGGTGACGTCATGGGCAACTACCACCCGCACGGAGACAGCGCGATCTACGATGCGCTTGTTCGCCTGGCGCAGCCGTGGTCACTGCGATACCCATTGGTCCAAGGACAGGGCAACTTCGGTTCTCCCGGTAACGATCCCCCCGCGGCCCAGCGCTATACCGAATGCCGCATGGCTCCACTGGCCATGGAGATGGTGCGCGACATTGACGAGGACACCGTTAACTTCGCACCGAACTACGACGGGCGCACCTTAGAGCCGGTCGTACTTCCTAGTCGGTTCCCCAATCTGCTCGTCAACGGCAGTGCCGGCATCGCTGTCGGAATGGCCACCAACATCCCACCGCACAATCTGCGTGAGATTGCCTCTGGTGTGCGTTGGTCACTCGACAACCCTGATGCAACTCGCGAAGAGGTCCTTGAAGCCCTGATCGAGCGTGTTAAGGGCCCCGACTTCCCCACGGGCGGACTCATCGTGGGACAGCGCGGAGTCGAAGACGCGCTGCGAACTGGTCGTGGCTCGATCACCATGCGCGCTGTCGTGACTGTCGAAGAAGACAGTCGTGGACGTCAGCTTTTGATCGTCACAGAGCTGCCTTATCAGGTCAATCCAGACAACTTGCTGCTACGCATCGCGGAGCAGGTTTCTGATGGCAAGATCACCGGCATCGCTGACGTCCGAGACGATTCCTCGTCACGCACGGGCATGCGTCTGGTGATCGAACTCAAGCGCGACGCGGTTGCGCAGGTAGTGCTCAACAACCTTTACAAGCACACACAGTTGCAGGACACGTTTGGTGCCAACATGTTGGCGCTAGTTGACTCTGTCCCGCGCACACTAACGATTGAGCAGTTCGTACGTCATTGGATAACGCACCAGATCGAAGTGATTCAACGACGCACGCGCTACCGGTTGCGAAAAGCAGAGGAACGAGCGCACATTCTGCGCGGCTACCTCAAGGCATTGGATGCCCTTGACGCAGTCATCGCACTCATCCGAGGATCCGCAACGGTCGATGATGCCCGTACCGGTCTTCAGCAGTTGCTCGACATCGATGAAGTGCAAGCAACGGCAATCCTTGACATGCAGCTGCGTCGACTCGCTGCGCTTGAACGTCAGAAAATCATTGACGAAAACGAAGAACTCATGATCAAGATTGCGGACTATAACGACATCTTGGGTTCCGAGGAGCGTCAGCGCTCAATCATTCGCGATGAGCTTGAAGAAGTTGTCAATCACTACGGTGATGACCGACGTACCCAGTTTGTGCCGTGGGACGGTGACGTCACTAACGAGGATCTCATCGCTGAAGAAGATGTGGTTGTCACCATCACTGCTGGTGGCTACGCAAAGCGCACACTCACTGATCTCTACCGCGCGCAGCGGCGTGGTGGACGTGGCGTACGTGGAGCCTCGCTTCGACAAGATGATGTCGTCGAGCACCTGTTTGTCACAACAACGCACCACTGGATCTTGTTCTTTACTACTAAGGGACGGGTCTACCGTGCAAAGGCATACCAGCTGCCCGATGCCGGACGCGATGCTAAGGGCCAGCACGTAGCGAATCTGCTCGCATTCGGGCCTGATGAGACTGTTGCTCAAGTTCTGACGCTTCGCGACTATGCGGTGGCTCCCTATCTCGTGCTGGCTACCCGTCGTGGCATGGTGAAAAAGACCAAGCTCACCGACTTCGATTCACCACGTACTGGCGGCATCATTGCCATTAATCTCACTGACGGTGATGAACTGATCTCTGCGCAATTGGTCAATGATGATTCCGACTTGCTGCTTGTATCTCGTAAGGGCATGTCATCGCGGTTCACGGCCGATGATGGTCAGTTGCGTCCGATGGGTCGTGCTACAAGCGGTGTGATCGGCATGCGTTTCCGTTCCGATGACGAACTGCTCTCCATGGACGTGGTCACCGAGGGAGCCGATGTGGTTACGGTCACTGATGGTGGCTACGCCAAGCGCACCCCCGTCGGCGAGTGGAACGTCAAGGGCCGAGGGATTCTTGGTGTGCGTGCCATGAAACTTGTGGAGGAACGCGGTGGTCTGGTGGGTGCTCTCATTTGTAACCCATCTGATGAGATCTATGCGGTGGCCTCTGATGGCATTGTGATCCGCACTCGTGTCGAAGAACTTCGAGTTTCTGGTCGCGACACTATGGGTGTTCGGCTCATGAACCTCGGCGATGACCGCACGTTGGTTGCAGTGGCCAGGTCTATGGAGTCCGAAGACGCAGAAGACGTTGAAGGACTAGACGAGGACGAAGTAGCAGAAGTAGTCGAAGTAGAAGCCAGTACCGAGCCGCCGGCGTCGTAGGCTGATTCTTGTGAGCACCGTGGAAGAGCCTGAGTTGGACGAGGGGATGTCCAGCACGTCTATTCCGCCCGAGCCGAGAGTACGTCAGCAGGCTGCGTCAGTTGCCCCTCGGCATGCGCGTCTATTCGTCACTCGCTTGGATCCGTGGTCAGTGGCCAAGGTGTCGTTCATGCTGAGTTTGGCCTTGGCCGTGATGATCTTGATCGCGGTCGCTGCCATGTGGTGGGTCCTGACCTACACCGGAGTCTTTGATTCGCTGGCCCGGAACCTCGACGAAATCATCGGCTCCGGTTCGACGACATTTGACTTGGTGGCCCTACTGTCCTTTTCGAGGGTCATGGGTGTGGCTCTTCTCGTTGCGGCCCTCGAAATTGTGCTCGTGAGCATCTTGGGTGGGCTGCTAGCGATGCTCTACAACATCACGGTGGGCATTACGGGTGGCGCTGAGGTCGTTCTCTCCGACGACGTCTAATTTGGACACCTGAGGTGCCGAGCCCGCGGGCTGGCGGTAAGTTGAGGCAACTTCACCTCAGGAGGAACCATGGTCGCGGTCGGCTCCACTATCCCCGATGTAGACGTACGTATCATTGAAGACGGCAAGCCTGCAGTCGTCCCCATCAGCAGTTTGTTGGGTTCTGGTCGAGTGGTGTTCTTCGCCGTTCCCGGTGCCTTCACCCCCGGCTGCTCGCTCCAGCACTTGCCGAGCTTCGTCAACAAGGCGAAGGAAATCTCAGCCAAGGGCGTTGACCGCATCGTATGTTTGAGCGTCAACGACGTCTTCGTCATGAAGTCTTGGGGCGAGGCCCAGGGTACGGGCGACGACATCATCATGGTCGCCGATCCTGCAGCTGACTTCACCAAGGCGCTGGGCATGGAAGTCGACGCATCAGCGTTTGGGCTTGGCGTGCGCTCGAAGCGCTATGCCCTAGTTCTGCGTGATGGAGTGGTCGAGGCATTTCTTCCCGAAGAGGACGGCTTCGCCGTGCTGGCCAGCACTGCTGATTGCGTGCTGGACGCACTCTGAGCAAAGTCTGGGTTGCACTTGTCGCCCTCTGGTTGATCTGGGGATCGACCTACTACGGCACGGTTGTCATGACCGAGTCCATACCGATCTACTTTGGCGTTACTGCTCGATTTGTCATTGCCGGAGTTTTGCTTTTCGCATATCTGGCTATCACTAATCGCGCTGCACTGCGCGTAACGCGGAGACAACTGGCCTCTACTGCTTTGTATGGACTGTCATTCATTGGCTGGTCCATGGGCATCTTGGCTGTTGCCATTCATTACGTACCCTCGGGTCAGGCCGCACTATTGGTATCTGTATTGCCGGTCTGGATAGTTTTGCTTCGCTTGTTCACGGGCGATCGCCCATCGTGGAAGACACTTCTCGGTGTGGTGGTGGGGCTGCTCGGCCTGGTGTGGATTCTTCTACCTGGAGGCACGGATTCGCATAGCGGTACAGATGCCGAGGTCTTGTGGTGGTCTTTGGTCATTGTGGTCAGCAGCATCACGTGGGCCGTCACATCTTGGTTTTCACCGCGACTAGATAAGCCAAAAAGTGATCTTGCTGCCGTCGCCTATCAGTCGTTTTTTGGTGCGGTCATACTGTTGGTCATTGGATTATTCCGAGGCGAGCGCTGGGATTTTGCGGCAACAACGACTTCATCATGGGTATCGCTTCTCTTTCTTGCGATAGTTGGTTCGATTCTGGGCTGGTATGCCTTCGTATGGCTGCTGCAAAACTCGAGACTTTCCTTGATGTCCACCTACGCCTATGTCAATCCTGTCGTTGCCGTCATCGTGGGATTGGTCCTAGGAGGAGAGATGCTGTCTAGCGACATCATTGTGGGTTGCACGGTAGTACTCGCTGGAGTTGTTCTCGTGGTGAGCGGCGAACAAATCGGCGCCCCAAAACGACTTCTTCCGCGCGAGCACTCTACGTAGGGCAGTAAAGAGACAGATTCATTCGCGTGGTGGTGGGTCGGAGTGCCATTCGTGTTTAGTTGGGTCGGTGAAAGTTAGTCGGTAGTTGGGATTTCCGGACAGAGTCCACCCCTTGTCGTGAACTAGGTGATGGTGGTGACTGCAGAGGCCGACGAGGTTGTCGGTGGTGGTCTTTCCGCCGTGTTGCCAGTATGTGATGTGGTGGACTTCGCGGATTGCGTGTCTGCACCCGGGGAATCTGCATCTTCCGCGGTCTCTGATGGTGATTGTTTTGCGCATCGGTAGCGGGACGACTCGTTCGAGGGCGGAGATTGCGTCGAGGTGCCCGCGGGAGTCCAGCAGCAGGATTTGGCGCACGGAGTCGCACGCAAGGCGCCGGACTGCCGCAGCAGAAACCGGGGTCACTGTCTGGCCGGTCAGTGAGGTGATCCACCCCGGTGCGGATGCGCCCTGTGCGATGAGGCTCTCTGAATCAATGGTCACCTGCACCACGGGGCGCACACCGCCCACATCGGGCAGCTTGAAGTCACCCGTCGCAGCCGCTGCTGCATCGAGGATGTAGGCCAAGGCATCGAGATTGCGCTTGCTGATGGGCTGTTCGACCTGTGGGGGAGCCTCTGTGTCGTCGGAAGGATCTTCTATCCCCTTGCGGCGCAGCGCGTCACTCGCCGCTGCGAGAGAGTTGATGAGTTGCTGACCCACTTCTGGTGTCAGCAGCCCGTTGACTGCGACGAATCCGTCAATCGTGGTCGACACATGTAATCCGACATCACGACGGCGGCGCTTAGCCTCCGCATCGTCAATGGCATCGGGGTCAATCTCGTGGAGCTTGGTCATGAGGATGCGGGAGAACGTTTTTGGGTCGAGGTCACACGCAACGGCAGTCAACTCCGCCTCAATCTGGGATAGCCCGGCCGAGCACCGCGGGAAACGAGTGTGCGCTTCCACTAACGCTGCGACATGCGCGCGTGACACCGAGCCCTCACGCCAGGCGGCGCCCATCACGGGCACGGCACCGAGCCAGTCACCTGCCTCGAGCGTGCGTTTCACACTCGCGAAGGATTCGTTCGTGCGCGCCCGCAACCACGCTGATGCTGTGCGGAACCCGGCCTCGGCAAACGTATTGCCACCCGTGACGCGAGCGGCAACATCGCCGCTGATTGCTTCAAGCTGTCGCTTGACATCAACGAGACACAACAAGCCTTCGGCGATCTCATCGTCCAGCGCCCAACCGAATCCCTCACCACCCACCACCTGGCGCAACGCATCCACCGCTGCCCGTAACCCGGCAAATGCGGAGCCGACCTGTGACCGCAGACCCGCGACCTCGACGGCCGTGGGATCCGTGATGCACGAATCGGTGAGGGTCATGGGACTCCAGACGAGTGGGATGGACACTGCACATCACGTCGCCGGCGCACCCGCAAAAACCTTGCGGCCCCGACTCCACTCACCCGACACCCTGAGGGCCGGGTGCCTCTCGACTCCTACTGCCCAGCCCAACGGCTGCGACCAATCAAGAAGCACTTTAACTACCCAAATAATAATAGTACTGGAGTACGACAGTCAAGTACTTGTGCACAGAATTTTCGATGGATGTTGCCGTATGACCCATCGGGCGAGGCATATGTCGCGGCTGTGTAGGCTTGCCCCTGCCCTTCGGGGTACTGGGGCCCATAGCTCAGCTCGGTTAGAGCGCTTCCCTGATAAGGAAGAGGCCGGTGGTTCAAGTCCACCTGGGCCCACGTGAAAAAACTGTTGCTTATCGTCGCCCTTGCGGGGGTCGGCTACCTCGTTTACCGACAGATTCAGGCCAGCAAGGCTGAAGATGATCTGTGGACCGAGGCAACGTCGGCTCCCGATCTGACCTGATCGGTCGGAATTTACCCGAGCGCACACGCCCGGGGGCTTAGCTCAGCTGGTAGAGCGCTGCCTTTGCAAGGCAGAAGTCAGGGGTTCGAGTCCCCTAGCCTCCACTCACGCGCCATTGCCCCAAGTCGAAGTAATCCTCGCTGATCTGTTTAGCAGTCGTTGACTGTGCGGATCTAGCGGTGAAGTCTCCATCGATCGGCGATTTCACGACTACCAAGCGCTGTATGTCTGCTGCTTCTCGCAGGGTTACAGCCGCAGGAGTGTCTGAGGCAGATGTAGAGACTGCCTCAAGCAGCGCGATGTTTGCTTCCCGAATACCGTCAACAATCCTCTGAGAAACAGCAACATCGATCCCGCTAGAAACTACGAGTTCGGTCACGGGTGCAAATGAATCACCAAAAGTCATGCGGTTAATGAAAATTTTGGCCCTATCGCCGTTCACAATCATCGGCATCAGTTCCCCATTTTCGTTGCGTCCATGAGCCGAGACGACAACCTCGCCAACGCCTGGGACGTCAATCTGAAGTGGAGCGCTGTGTGCGCACTGAGCGGACTTGTCTGCAAACCCGTAGAGAATGGCCATGCTGATCGCATCGCGGTCGCGACCGTAATCAAGGAAACATTCGTCATCGTGGAAAACTTGCGCTTGCACTGCAAATCCACCATTTGTGGGCTCCGCATTTGCGCCTCGACTGTGGTGGTTCAGCAACTCAAGAATCGGTACGGCCACAGGTTCCGGTGCCGCGCCGTCGAAACTCTTACGAAAACATCGCGTGCTCCATAGCAAAGAGATCGGATCAGGCCGAGCCGAGCCAAAACTTGGGCGTAGGCCGGAAACTGCTTCGATTAAGCGTGGCGGCAAGTCATCCGCAAGAAGGGG
Organism: uncultured bacterium; assembly: GCA_903850745.1. Taxonomy (GTDB): domain Bacteria; phylum Actinomycetota; class Actinomycetes; order S36-B12; family S36-B12; genus CAINMH01. The sequence continues at coordinate 1,726 of CAINMH010000072.1, read as the reverse complement.
ATGGGTGCCTAACAAATTTGGGATCTTTCCGGACTGGTTGAGCAGCCCCGTGAGAACAAAAAGTGTTTCGAGCTCAAGGCCATCAATTTCGGGACTGATCGCGGCGGGTGCGAGGACGCCGTTGGTTGTCGACCAGTCGACGCGACCCACGCGTACCAGCAACTCAGCAGGAATACGCAACAGCAACTCGCCTGGCTCGGCCGAAGCATGAACCGACAAGTGCCCATCTCGGGCGACGACACGCGCGCCGGGATGAAGCCAGCCACCGCCTTCAGCCAGCAGTTCCAGTAACCCGCCGAGGAGGTCGGAAGTGGCGGGATCGTCGGAATCAAGCACGCGTGAACCCCTCGGATGATGGTTGTTGGCGGCACGATCGTAGGCCTGTCGTAGAGTGAACCCGGCCGCGCCGTCGATAAGGAGATTTCCTGTGGGTGACACCTACGCAACAATGCACACCAGCTTGGGCGATATTCGTTTGATCCTATTCAAGGACCAGGCTCCAAAGACGGTGCGTAACTTCCTCGAACTTGCCGAGGGCAATAAGGAGTGGACCGACCCACGCACCAAGTCGAAGACCACGGCCAAGTTGTATGACGGCACTATCTTCCACCGCGTCATCTCCGGCTTCATGATTCAGGGCGGCGACCCGCTGGGTAAGGGCATCGGCGGTCCGGGCTACAACTTTGCTGATGAATTCAACTCCGAACTCACCTTTGACCGTCCCTATCTGCTGGCCATGGCCAATGCTGGCCCCAACACCAACGGTTCACAGTTCTTCATCACTGTGGTGCCGACAGCGTGGCTGACCATGAAGCACTCGATCTTTGGCGAGGTTGCGGATCAGGCTTCGCGCGACGTGGTTGATGCGATTGCGGCAGTCGAGACGGCCTCGCAGGATCGGCCGAAGGTTGATGTCGTCATCAACTCGGTGACCGTCGAGCGCACGGACTGAGACGCCCGTGAGTGAGCAGCCACCGGCAGCGCCGACCTGCTATCGCCACTCGACCACGTCAACGTGGGTGAGTTGCACGCGCTGCATGCGGCCGATCTGCCCGCTCTGTATGACCTCAGCTTCTGTGGGCTTCCAGTGCCCGGATTGCGTGGGCGCTGGCGCTGCGCAGCAACGTCAACCAGTCACGCCAGTGGGCGCACCGATCAAAGAAAAGCCCACAGTCACTTACGTGTTAATCGCGGTTAATCTTGCGATTTTTGGGCTGGCGTGGATGTCTGGCCTCGATGCAGCAATTAGCCAGTGGGGGATGTGGCCCGCAGGTATCGCACAGGGCGAGTGGTGGCGCCTGTTCACTTCTGCGTTCCTACATGGCGGATTTCTCCACATCCTGTTCAACATGTACATCTTGTTTATCGTGGGTGCACCGCTCGAACGGCTGATGGGCCATCTGCGCTACGGAGTGCTCTATCTCGCGGCGGCATTCGGCGGCGCGGTCGCCTCGTATGCCTTCAACGCGGCCAACACGCTGTCGGTCGGTGCCAGTGGTGCGGTTTTCGGACTCATGGGTGCATTTGCTGTTGCCGGATTCAAATTGCGTTATGACATCAAACAGATCTTGTTCCTTGTTGGCTTCAACCTCGTTATCGGGTTTGTACTCACCGGAGTCGACTGGAAGGCGCATGTGGGCGGGCTAGTGACCGGCGTGCTGATCGCGGCCGTCTTCTTCTACGCCCCGCGCAATAAGCGCACGGTGGTGCAGGTGCTGGGGGTCCT
>CAINMH010000071.1 GCA_903850745.1 uncultured bacterium | reverse complement strand
CGGATCGCACCGCCGATACAGGACATAGCGCACTCACGGCTTATCTTGCTGTGGGGCACCAACACGCTTACCTCAAACTCACATCTGTGGCCGTTCATCATGCAGGCGCGCGAGCAAGGTGCGCGTGTCGTGTGCATCGATCCGATTCTCACCCGCACAGCACGAGCCGCTGATGAGCACATCGCCATTCGACCGGGCACCGACGCGGCCTTAGCTCTAGCGATGATGAACGTGATATTCGAGCGCGGGTTGGAAGACACGGCATTCCTCGCCGATCGCACACTGGGGCATGAAGGTCTGCGCGCAAAAGCTGCGGAATGGGACCTTGAGCGTGCGGCAGAGGTTACTGATATCCCGGCAGAGACTATTGAGCGTCTTGCCATTGACTACGCGACAACGCAGCCGGCATTTATTCGCCTTAATTTCGGCCTGCAGCGCCACTACGGCGGTGGGTCGGCCGTCCGAGCTATTTCGTTGCTCCCCGCTGTCACCGGATCTTGGCGTGACATTGGTGGCGGTGCGTGTCTGTCCACATCGGGCAATTGGGTTCTTGATTCCAACTTCACCCGCGGCTCTTGGGTGCCTGCAGGCACACGCTCGGTCAATATGGTGGCCATCGGTGATGCGCTCACTCAGGACGAATCCATCAAGGCGTTGGTCGTCTGGAACTCCAATCCGGCCGCTGTCGCTCCTGATTTGAACACCGTGCGTGCTGGGCTCACGCGTCCGGACATCTTCACCGTCGTGATTGAACACTTCCAGACTGACACCGCGGACTATGCCGATTGGCTCCTGCCCGCTACCACCCAACTTGAGCATTGGGATCTGCATAAGGCCTACGGCAACCACTACCTCTCGCTCAACACTCCCGCCATCGATCCGGCGGGAGAGTCGCTCTCCAATAACGAGATCTTCCGACGGCTAGCCCGAGCGATGGGCATGACCGATCCGGAGTTCAAAGAGAGCGACCTTGAGTTAGTGAAGTCCCTCGTGAGTGATGAGCAGTTTAACGAGTTGAGTCAGATTGGTTGGATCGAGGGCGATGTATCGCAGACGCCATTCGTTGAAGGTCCGATTCTGACGCCCTCTGGCCGCATCGAGATTGAATCTGAAGCGCTGGCGCGCTTGGGCCTGGATCTATTTCCCACCTACGTGGCCCCCGCTGAATTGTGTGATGCGCAATATCCGCTCACCTTGCTCTCGCCACCAGATCACGGCTTCCTGAATTCGACTTTCGTCAATGTGCCCGCCCTGGCTCGCAAGGCTGGTGAGGTGTCGGTGCTGATCTGTGCGGAGGATGCGGCCGTGCGAGGACTAAACGAGGGCGACCTTGCGCGCGTGTTTAACGATCGCGGCTCTTTCGAGGCCCGTGTGCACGTCACCGACATGGTCGCCTCGGGCGTTGCCGCCTCGTACGGAATTCGATGGGCTCGCAATTCGCCAGGGCGCAGGACCGTCAACGACACCACGTCACAGCGACTGACCGATATGGGCCGAGGTGCCTCGTTCTACGACAACGCAGTGGAGATCGCCGCGATCGGTTAGGTACGGCCCTCTTCTTCTTGGGCCTCGCGAAGTATCGCGTCGACGCCATTGGTGCCGCCGTCCATCCACGTCGCGTGAATGACGGTGAACCCGTTTTCTCTCAGGAGTGCCACAACAGCGGAGTCGTCATCGATGATTTCGACAATCTCGTGCTCTGCAGCCAGCGATTTGGCAATTTCGAGCTTGTAGAACCTCGCCGCTCGATGATCGTCGTCGGGGCGCATGTGGAGGGGTGCTGACGGAAGGTTGTGCTGCGCTAGCCACTGCACTGTGTCACGACGGCACCATTCGGGCCGGCCGGTGAGATACATGATGTCGAGGCCCGAGGCCAATGCTGCGGCCATGTGATCGCGTCCACCATCGAGGAGGCCGTCGTCGGGTGCGGCTTGGAAGAACTCCACCCACTTCTTGGGTCGCCGCTCCACCCAATGCACTCGGTGGCGCACGTCGGCGAGAACACCATCAATATCGAAGATTGCAATCGGCACCCAGTCAGGCTACTCGCGATGTGGTGGATCGGATCGCCACGTACGTTTTAGCCGGTCCGTGAAGATCAAGGTGTGGTCAGGGTGTCCGGACAGAGTCCACCCACCTTCGTGAACCAGATGATGATGATGTGAGCACAATCCGACAAGATTCGATGTCTCAGTGGGACCACCGTTAGCCCAGTGAATGATGTGATGGACTTCGCGGATCTGCGTGTGGCACCCGGGGAATCTGCACTTTCCGTGCTCTCGCATCAGCACGTAGCGACGCATGCCTGGGGGAGCGGTGCGCCAGCGTGTGCTGATCGCATCAAGATGTCCGCGCTTGTCGACTACGAGCAATTCGGCCACGGCATCGCAAGACAGGCGCTGTGCGCCACGTGCGGTGATCGCAGTGACGTGGGTGCCGGTGAGTCCGGTAATCCACCCAGGCGCGTGTGAGCCGTTCTCAATGAGGCTGTCGGCATCGACAGTGATGTGCACGACTGGTCGCTCGCCGCCAGTGTCAGGCAGGCGATTTTGCCCAAGTGCGCTGGCTGCCGCATCGAGGATGAGACTCAGGGCTTCAGCATTGCGGGCCGAGAGTCGCGACTTGCTCTCCCGTGGGATTTCCGGATCGTCCGCGATGGGTCTCGGGACGTAGTCGGGACTGAACGGATCATCGGTGGGGGAGTCGTTCTTTGATCGAAGTGCATCTCGCGCGGCACCGAGCATGGTGAGGAGCTGCTGACCAACTTCGGGTGCCAGCAGGCCGTCAACCCGTACGAATCCGTCAGTCAGGCGAGACACGTGCAGGCCGAGGTGGTTGCGACGCTTCTTGGCGTCAGCTTCGTCGATGGCGTCTGGATCGATGAGGTGTAGCTGGGCAAAGAGAATGCGACGGAAGGACGCCGGATCAACGCCACAGGCGTGCGCGGTGAGTTCGGGCTCGATGCCGACAAGCGCCTCGCTGAGTCGAGGGAACATCTCGTGGGCGTCTGCCAGCACCTCCACATGGGCACGGCTCACAGCACCTGATCGCCAAGCATCGGTGATCACCGGGAAGTCGCGCACCCAGTGAGCACCCTCCAATGCCCGCGAGGCTGGTCCTAGCCCGTCAGTTGTGCGGGCGCGCAGCCAATCGCGGGCGGTTCGGAACCCTTCAGCGGACCATGTCGTGCCACCTGAAAATCGTGCGGACACATCGGCGATAGTGGCCTCAAGTCTGCGCCGCATCTCGAACAGATCCACCAGGCACTCCGCGACGGCTTCGTCGGTCGCCATCGCTATCGATTCGCCACCGGCAGCCCCGCTCAACTCACCAATCGCCCGAACGGCGTCGGCATGCGCGTCGCGCAGTGCGAGCGCAGGAGAGGTGCTGGTCATGGGAGTCCCTCAGTAGACGAATGAGAGGTTGAGCCCACCGGGCTCCCAAGTGAAAAGTCCTTGCGTGAAGCAAGTCTTAAGTGATAACCATACTTTAATCAGACACACGTACTAAGTCAAGGCCAAATCCACAGATATTTTGAAAGAATTTTGCGGAAGGACTCGGCACCGCCACAGACACGGGGCCCATCAACCAAAAGTGCGGAAGATTCCTGAATCAGGAACGTCTAGCCGATGAACCTGTGTTCTACACCGAGCGCTTTGTATGTGCGTTCCGCGCGACGATCGAGTGAAAGCAACGTCAACTCGTGCGAACGTGCAGTCAACGCAACGAGACCGTCGTATGTCGCGCCGCCAGACACACCGGCTCGCGCCAAGACCACAGGAACTTCGTTCATCGCAGACAATGGGGGAGCGAGCACTCGCCCTTCCCAGCTGCGCGAAAGGATTTCGGCAGCTAGCGCAGGCAACACTCGGAACGGCTCTGGTGCGCGAGTCAACACGGAGTACGCCTCAAGCAAAACGTGACTTGGAATCCTCGCCTCCGGACCACACGCAGCTTGGGCGATTTCATGCGATTCGTGCCAAGGTGAAAGCGCGGCAATCACCACCGTGGTGTCGAGCGCGTAGGTCACCGTCGAGTCGCCTCGATGACGGCACGAACTGTTTCAGTCGTCATCAACGGCATCGCGACATCTGTAGCGAGAACGAGAGCGCCGTCTCGAGCTTCAAGGCGCATAGGCGTAACTGCAGGCGCAACCTCGAGATGCCCGTCAACCTCTGTGAGTTCCACAGACGTGCCTGGCACGAGGCCGAGGCGCTCACGTACATCCTTGGGAACCACTACGCGGCCCCCTTGATCAATGGTTGCTAGCATGGTTTCACGATACCATTTATGTGAGGTTGTCTCGGCTAATGGACTGGCGTCGCTCCCGCTAACGAATCGACTTCCGAAATGAATTTCAGGTAAAGCGGGGCGTTTGAGTTTGCGGATGTCCGATCCCTGTTTATCCTCGTGGAATGAGAATCTCGAGGGCACGGATTGCCGTTCTCGCTTCAGTAGTGGCGCTGTCCTTTTTGGCAACGCCGGCACTAGCTGCGACTTCGGATGAGCGACCCGAAGCTCCAATTGCGGCAGCGGAGGTCCCCGAGACACCTGTGCTTCCACCGGTTGACTGCACTATCACCGGCACACCTGGTGCTGATCGCTTGGTCGGCACGACGGGTGACGATGTGATCTGTGGTCGCGGTGGCAATGACGTCATTCTCGGTGGGGGAGGCGACGACGAAATTGTCGGTGGCAGCGGGCGCGATCGAATCCTTGGTGGCAGGGGAGAGGACGTCATCAAGGGCGGCAACGGTAGCGACGTTCTTGATGGCGGCAGAGGCGCAGACCAGCTTGATGGCGGACACGGCACCGACACCATGCGCGGCGGTGAAGGCACCAATGGTTGCGTCATGGATCCCGCTGATTCAGCGACATCAGGCTGTGTGTCTGACACGACAGGCCCCGAAGCAACGCTCATGAGTGTGCCGGTGAATGTACAGCCTGGAGTGGAATTCAGAGTCAGCTGGCGCGTAAGCGACCCTGCCGGTGTTTCGAGTTCGTGGATGTGGGTCGGCGGCCGCCAAGGGTGGTCTTCATGGTGCGTGGGCGAAGAGGGCGTGCTTGACTCCGGCGATCGATTTGACGGTGTGTATACCGCAACTTGCACCGTGTCTGAGTCGGTCATCAATGACACCTTCAGTGTGTTTGTCAACGCAGTCGACATGCTTGGTAATGCCTTATATCTCAAGGAAATTGGTGAGTTCAGTGTCGTCGGCGGAAGTGACGACTTGGAGGCTCCCACGGTCAGTCTCATCTCAGCCGACCGAGAGGTCGAAGTTGGGGAAGAGTGGACTATCACGTGGCAGGCGTCGGACACTTCAGGCGTCGGGTTCACGTACCTGTACATGATCAACCTCAATGTTGGGCAGGCCTTCCCCATTGGTCTGGGAACGTTGATCGCGGGGGATATCTACGACGGCACCTACGAAGCCACGTTCATCTTCCAAGAGACAATGCCGTCAGGCAGTTATGAGCTATATCAGTGGAGCGGCGATCCGGTGAACAACCGCTCGGTCACGAGCTTCGGCTCAGTGCAGGCGCTGTCGTGGTCAGCCTTCTCGTCATAGCGGGTTAACGCAACACATCAGCGTGTTGGCGTCGACTTGATGGCATGACGACATTTTCGCCGCAGGGGGAGTATCGATCATGGGATCTCTCCTGCGAAGCACACGTGTACTGACCGGCTCAGTCATCGTGTCGTCAAGGTTTCAACTCATGACGCACTGCGGGATCGATCACGCGATTGTCCGTGGTGTCATGTACCGGGCTGATCCTTTCCTCGACGACGGCAATCACAATCCGCCGAAGGGCTGGACCAATCCATACGAAGTCGGAGTTATGCGGATCGAGCCGGAAGGCACCGCCACCTTCACGAGCGGGGAACTGGTAGCCCATTTCGTCCAGGCGCCGGATTACGTCCCGCCCATGTGCTCCTAGGCTAGTTTTTTGTATTCTGACATAATGTACATTATCGGCTATATCCCAGTATTCCTCAGGTAGGGCCGAATCTGTGAATTCCATGTGAAAGAGCGCCGTTATCCCCAATTTTGACCGATCCACGGAACCAAGGGAACACCTAGGTCGTCTTGACTGTTATAGAGGACGTACACAAGGAGGATCGACATGGCTAACACATCTCTACGCGGCACCCGTCTTGGCGCCACGAGCTACGAGAACGACTCACGTGTGGTAATTGTCGACCGCGTGTTTGTGGCCTATAGCTGCCCCAAGGGCCACGAGACCACGGTCCCTTACTCGGCTGAGGCCGAGGAGATCCCGTACGAGTGGGAGTGCCGCTGCGGCGCCAATGCCCATCGGACGGACGTCGAGGCTCCGGAGGCCAAGGAAGCCAAGGTAGGTCGCACGCACTGGGACATGCTCCTAGAACGCCGCACAATTAACGACCTCGAGGATCTGCTCTCCGAGCGACTCGACCTACTTGCCGCACAGCGCGCTCCGCAGCGAGCCCGTAAGTCTGCTTAGCCTCTATCTGCTGCCCGGCCCGACGTCGGGGTCGATGACCTCGCCCTGAACCACGGGGTGATCGGGGTCGGGCGGCAGATAACCCTCGGTGGCTGGCTGCGAAGTGGGCCAGGGCATACCGCGCGGGATTCCGACTCGATGAGCGATGCCCGCCACGATGCCCGCACCGATCACTTTGCGAATCGGCGTGATGAGCAGAACTAGTCCGATGATGTCCGTGACGAATCCCGGCACCGCGATGAGAAGCCCACTGACAACATTGCGCCTCAGGAGCGTGATGCCGGCGACAAAACCGATGCAGAAGATCAGAATGACCCACATCCAGCCGATGATGGATGCGACCCAAATGGCCACAAACAGCTCAGCCAGCGGATAGATAACAAAGACCAGTAGCGCGATCCCCCGCCAAAAACCTTTCATCGCGAGGAACGCGACCCGACCCGCGCCTTGATTTTCTCGTAACGCGACTTAGTGCCCCACTGCGTCACGCGCCAAAGTGCTTCGACCACGATGTGGCGGCTCATCTTGCTCGCGCCGATCTCGCGTTCGACGAAAGTGATAGGCACCTCTTTGACTCGCAAACCCATCTTAGACGCGCGCCAGGCAAGATCGACTTGGAAGCAGTACCCCTGCGAAGCAACCTGATCGAGCTGTAGTGCGCGCAACGCTGAAGCACGGAATGCGCGATAACCGCCGGTAGCGTCGCGCAGCGGGATCCCCAGCATGATGCGGGTGTAGGTGTTGCCGCCACGCGAGAGAAATTCGCGCGACTTGGGCCAGTTGCGCACCTGTCCCCCGGGCACATACCGGGAGCCCAGCACGAGATCTGCGTTCTCTAGCCCACTGAGCAAGCGATGAAGTTCTTCAGGTTGATGTGAGCCGTCGGCGTCCATTTCGACAACCACGTCGTAGTTGTTCTCCAACGCCCAAGCGAAGCCGGCAAGATAGGCCGCCCCGAGGCCTTCTTTGCCCATGCGATGCATCACGTGCACGTGATCATCTGCCGCAACGAGCTCGTCTGCGATCTGTCCAGTGCCGTCAGGAGAATTGTCGTCAGCAACAAGAATGTGCACGTCGGGAGTTGCCGCACGGATGCGTCCGACGATCAACGGGAGGTTTTCCTTCTCGTTGTAGGTCGGCACAATCACTAGTACGCGCTCATCGCTCATGCGATCGGTTCCTCCTCAGGATTCACCCGTGAGTCTAATGCCGCGTCACGACGTAAACGACGCCGCGTCACGACGGCCCACACGGCAGCACCGAGGGCCGCGAAGCTCGCAAGATATTCCGGCCAGTACGACAACCGATCCGAGAGGGTCAAGGTGTTGCGCAACGGAATTGCGCCGACGAAATGGTCTGACCGCATCAAGGGCAAAGCCTCCACCACTTCGCCATTTGGCGTGATCCATCCGCTGATGCCAGTTGTCGCAGCAACCAGCGTCGACCGCCCATGCTCTACTGCACGAAGACGCGTGATGGCCCACTGTTGATCGGGTTGGTGTGTGCCCATGTAGGTCGCGTTATTCGTCTGCACAACCAGCACCTGACCGCCACCAACAATCGCGTCGTGCACGATGTCGTCATATGCCACCTCGTAACAAATGACATCGCCGATAGTCACTCCCCCAGCCGTCAACACACCAGGCCATGTGCCTGCGCCAAAATCGCGCGGTACTCGCTCGAACCGCGAGATCCACTTCGCCAGAATGTCGCGGAACGGTACGTACTCGCCAAACGGCACCGGATGGCGCTTGATGTAGAACTCCCCCGGCCCGGTGACGGGATCCCAGACGATCCCGGCGTTAGCCACACGCGTGGGATCGCCGGGATAACCAATGACTGCACCGATGATGATCGGCACCCCAATCGCCTGTGCGGCTGAGGAAATCTGCTCATACACACTCGGGTTCGTGTAGGGATCTAAATCGGAAGCGTTCTCGGGCCAGAGCACTAACTGTGGTTGTTCGGCTTCACCAGCAGCCACTTGTTCAGCTAGACGCTTCGTCTCCTTGACATGGTTATTCAAAACAGCTCGTGCCTGATCGAAGGCGGACATGCCGATATCGGCTGTGTTGCCCTGGATCACGGCGACGTATGGCGAACCAGCCTCCGCCGCAGTGGGAAGCGGAAGCACAATGCCAATAATCATGATCGCACTAGCTCCGATAACGCCGATCGTCGCGCGAACGAAATCGCGATTGCAAGCGCGCAGAACAACCCACACAAGTAGCGCGCCCATCAGCGCGAGCACAAACGTGAGAAGAGGCGCACCTCCCAGTGAAGCGAGCGAAGTCACTGGCGCGTCACTGGCACCAAACGCGAGTCGCCCCCAGCTAAAGCCGCCGAACGGCACTCGACTTCGCAGCATCTCCTGCAATATCCATGCGCACGCAATCAACAACGGCCACAACGGCAATCGCTGGACCAGCATCACCACGATCGACATTAGGCCGATCCACAGGGAGCACCACGCAGCGAGGATAAACCAGCCATCCGTGCCGGCTACTTCGACAAATTTCAGCAGCGGGATGAAGAACGCCAGGCCCTGGACCAGCCCAAGCAGGAACGCCACCCACCATCGCGTGCCTCGAACCGCAACGACGTTGGCCGCGACACTAAATGGGGCGATCCACCACTGACCGTATGGCGGAAACGCATAGAGCAGCGACAAGCCACCCACAACCGCCAGTGCAATGCGGATCACCGCATGCAGACGCGGGGAGAGTGGCGCAGTGAGCATGCTTAGGCGATCACGAGTT
>CAINMH010000070.1 GCA_903850745.1 uncultured bacterium | reverse complement strand
AGCAGTTGTGGGGGCGTGCCGGTGCACGCCAGGTAGAAGGTGCGCGAGTGGCACTTGCAGAGAATGGCGGGGGATGGATCGGTAGTGACTCAGCAGCGGTGGTCGTCACCGTGCTGGAACGCCAGTAACGGCTAAGGGAGCGTCGATGGAATTCAGAGAAGTTGTTGGCACTCGCCGCTCGATGCGGTTCTTTGCCCCATATCGGCAGGTCGAACCAGAGAAGATCCAGGTGATCTTGGAGGCGGCGAATCGTTCATCTCGCTCGATGAATGCTGATTACGTTAAAGCGGTCGTCGTAAACAGAGACGACCTGACCCCGGAGATGCGCGACTCGTTGCGCAATCCCACGACGTCGCTAGATCTTGATCTTGCCCCTGTCTACATCATGTGGTTTATCAACTTGAAGTACGCCGATGGCACCAAGGAGCGACTGAAGGAACAGATCGACCATGGCATTCTGGCTGCGAGTCACGGTTGGTCGCACGCCTATGTCGACGAAGTCATCCAGAAGACAGTTATTGAGAAGATCACTGGTGATGATTTCCGTCTCAACTGGATGGGCGCAATTGAAGCGGGCCAGGCGATTGCCAACTCGCTTCTCGCTGCCTATGACGAGGGACTGGGCGCGTGTTTGCATAACTTCACGGACACTGAAGTACGCAAGATGATGAATATTCCTGACCATTGGCGACGAGCCTGGCTCATGCTTGTGGGTTACCCGCTGGGGGACAAGGCTGACGGTGGCCAACGGCCACGTCGACCCTTGTCGGAAAACTTCTTCACCTTCAAGGGCGATCAACTCGAGCCGTTGCAGGAGGATCCAGCCGTGACCCAGCGGCTTCGAGAGACGCGGATGATCCAAGAGCCGAGTCCACTGCCCTACCGACACAAGGAGATCCGCGGATTTGCGCGGATGCTCGGATTGCCTGAGTGAGGAGCGATATGACTACCGCAGAAGAACTCATGACTGACCCCACCGTCGTTCGGTGGTTGCGAAGCGCCGGATTTTCGACGGAGACTCCAGCTGAGCAACTTGCGCAGGTGCGCATGCTGGCGTCCTTTTGTAACCACGAAGGCAAAATGCCACAAGAGATCTTGGACACCTGCCTGCTGGAGAAGACAGACGATGGTCAGTACGAGATCAGCATTAAGGGCCGTCGCTTGGTAAATGCCGCCATAGATGAGTTTGCAACCACGCTCGGACTGTCGAAGCATTATGAGATCGCTGCAGGCAACTCGATTCGGGGATTCCTTGTTCACAATGGGGTGCTCATCCAAGGGAAGCCCTCAGTTCCGTGACCGATGTTCAGCGCCTGAGGTGTCTTGCCAAGACTGTGGATGGTAGGCCACCTCAATCGGTGATTGATCATGTTGCCGCTTTATCCGGGGTCCTTCAGGTCGAGTGGTGGACGGCACGTGTGGTTCCCCAACCTGAAGACGTAAAGAACTCTCTCAATGCCTACACGGGCGTGCTGGACATCTTTTGTGAGTCGGCTGAAGTCGTTGCGGAAACCGTTCTCCCTGTCCTTGAGGGCGATTTAGGGGGAGCATTTTCATTCCTTCGGGGCGTCGTCAGTGACGCCGAACCTGAGTATGACCTGCTTCGGGAGACTCCACCGCAACATATTCCCTATCAGCATCTGCCGATCGTGTGGAAGCACGGGCATGGTCCCGAACGCCGCGAGCCGACGGGCAATGATCTTTTTCGCTACACGTATTTCTTCGCCTATCGCACGGACGTGTCGTGGACAGACGGCGAGGACTGGTACCTCGGGCATCACACGCGCGAGGGGAAGCAATTGCCCAACCTCGTGCACTACGTCACGTGGCATCGACGCCCCACTGTTGCTCCTCAATCGTCCGTTCTTGGGCTCGTACGAGTGACGGAACTGTGCTTTGAAAGTTTTGAAGACTTCTATGCAGGTTGCTACACCCTTAAGCCGTCGTGGAATATGGGCGAAAAACACACGGAAGTCGTATGGACGGATTACTTCGCGCTCTTCCTTGGTGTTGAGCCAGACATCGTCGTGGCGGGTGTGGACCAATGCGCATAGGTGTGACGAATGACGATGGCATTGCTGCTCCTGGAATTGCCCGCCTAGTAGCTGCCCTCGTGGGGCTTGGCCATGAAGTGGTCGTGTGTGCTCCGCAAGGAGAGATGAGCGGTGCTGGTGCCTCCACCGGTGGTGATTTGCGCATCCGAGGCGGTATCGAGGTGGTGGAGACACAGGTGGCGGGTATTCGCGCCTTCGGGGCAGCTGCACCGCCCGCGACTTGTGCGCTCCTCCTGGTTCGCGGCGCATTCTCTGAACCGCTCGATCTAATCGTGTCTGGCATCAATCCGGGTCAGAACCTTGGGGTTACCGTTTTACATTCGGGAACAGTCGGCGCTGTTCTCACAGCCGGGAATTTCGGAGTCCCGGGACTCGCCGTTTCTATGTGCGCTGGAGTCGAGGCTGACGATGAAGTGTGGGAGGCAAGTGTGGCGATGGCCACCCTGGTTCTTGAACACATCCCTGAGAGCGGTCATAGTGGAATAGCCAGTCTGAATGTTCCAGGCCGGCCTCTTGCGGACATCAAGGGCATTCGCACAACAGTTTTGGATTCGACGCCCGGGTTTCGGGCAACAGGCGTAGAAACCCTGCGCCAGCACGATGACGGCCGCGTGCACCTTGCGTTCACCTATGCGCCTTTGGAGCGCGAGGCAGATCCCGAGACGGATGTGCGCGCTATCGCCGAGGGTTATGCAAGTCTCACGTGGTTGCAGACCATCAGCGTTGCAGAGCGTCCGCATTGGACCCCTCGCCTAGAAGCCGCCTCAGTCACGAGAGGAATGACTACATGACAAGTCCGCAGCCATCCACAGTGACGCAGGCGTTGTCGCCGAAAGGTCAACGCACTCGTGATCGACTTCTGGCGGGAGCACGGCGAGCTTTCGGTGACAGTGGCTCATATGTCGAGACGCGAATAACGGATATTGCAAAGGAGAGTGGAGTTGCCTATGGCAGCTTCTACACCTATTTCGACTCCAAGGAGCAGTTGTTCTTCGAACTTGCTGCGGCGGTAGTTAATGAGATGTACGAAGAAGGAACTTCTCGCTACCGCGGGGACGACCCGACCGAGCGTATTGATGCCGCCAATCGACAGTTCCTCGCCTCCTATCAAGCGCATGCCGTGATGATGACCATCATCGAACAGGCTGCCGCGTTGTATCCGGATTTACGCGAACTTCGTCGAGAGCTCCGAGGTCGCTTTGTCGAACGAATTCGTGTCAACATCGAACGTTGGCAAACTCGTGGGCTTGTCGAGAGTTCACTTGATGCGCACGTGACCGCGCATGCATTGGTGAGTCTTACCGACAATTTTGGCTACCTGTGGTTCGTCCTCGGTGAACCATTTGACGAAGAATTGGCCCTGCGTACGATCTCGAGTTTGTGGGTGAATGCGCTTGGCATCCACAAGCAGTAACCAGATCACGGCTCTGTGCGGGGGTCTGGGTGGTGCTCGTCTCGCGTTGGCATTGGGCTACTTGGCTGCAGAAACAACGTTCATCACCAACGTCGGTGACGACTGGCAGGTCGGTGAAGTACTCGTCTGTCCTGATACAGACGCTGTCATCTATGCGCTAGCGGGTTTATTCGACGAGGACCGAGGCTGGGGCGTTCGCGACGATGTTTTTCCGGGCCCACGCGAAAATGAACCGCCATGGTTTGGGCTAGGAGTCAGAGACCGCCAGCACCACGAGTTTCGGCACGAACTTCTTATGGGCGGATCGGATCTCGCGGATGCCACCGCAATCATCGTGCAGCGGTTGGGAATTTCTGCCCGTGTGATTCCAGTGACCTGCGATCTGAACTCCACCTCCATTGACACCAGTCAAGGCCGTCTCGCATTTCAAGAGTGGCTCGTGCGTGATCGAGCACAGCCGCAGGTGACGCACGTGGAATGGCCGGGAGCAGCGATGGCCGCGCCCTCTCGTGACGTGCTTACGAGTATCGAGACGTCTGATGTGATGGTGATCAGCTCCTCAAGTCCGGTGGCATCAATCGAACCGTCATTGCGGGTGCCTGGCGTGCGTGAAGCGCTGATAGCTCGCAAGGAAAGAGGAGGTCGCACAGTTGTGATTAGTCCGATCGTCTCGGGGCATTTGCCGGTGGGTCCACGGGACACTCATCGGGCCCATGCACGTGAGACGTTGATGCAAGCAATGGGAATGACGCCAGATCTCGCAGGAATCGCAGAGTGGGTCTCGCCCTGGGCGTCACACGTGATTATCGACCCGGTTGACGCAGACTCGACAAAGTTGCTTGAGCATGCCGGGCTCAAAGTATCTTTAGCGCCAATTCTTGACCAGAGTATCGAGAGTCGCGCGGAGCTTGTTGCAGCAGTAGTTAGTTCCACTCCACGATCGGCTTAAGCACGCCGTCTGACTTGCTCTCCATGAGTTCGTAGGCTGCCACCGATTCTTCGAACCCGAATCGATGCGTGGTCAGGATTGTTGGATCGATTCGGTTGTGCTCGATGAGACGCAAAATGCGGCCAATCAATTCCCCGCCTCCAGGTGTGAGAGCGAATCGGATCGTATGCCCGCTCATTCCATTGCGTAGCGGCCCCATAGGTAGCTCGAGAGTGTCTCGCCCGGTATGAAAGCCGACATTGGAAATGGTCCCGCCATAGCGCACTAGTCGCACGCAGGTGTCCATAGTTGTCGCGCCGCCGACGGCGTCAACTGCGGAGTCGAATTGCCCCCCGCCCGCGCTCAAGACTGCGTCAAGATCCTCAGCGTTGGTCACGACGTAATCTGCTCCAGCTGATCTCGACTTATCGGCACGCTGTAGATCGGGCTCGATTGCCACGATACGTCCAGCTCCAAGCGTGCGAAGCGCCATAGTGGCAGCCAGCCCGACCGGTCCTTGTCCCACGATGACCACGGTGCCGCCTGCGGGCACCTCCGCGTTGATTGCCGCAGTAAAACCGGTCGTCAGCATGTCTGCGGTGTACACGGCTGCCTCGTCGGAGACGTCAGCGGGAATTGCAGCGAGGTTGCGGTCGGCGTAGTCGACGCTGAAAAAATCCGCAAGAGTGCCGTTGCGACGACTCACGAAGTGCATGGTGCCGTCTTGGGCTTCGCAGTACGCGTCGTTGCCCCGCATACATTGATTGCATAGGCCACACGAGGCGATGGCTCCGCACACGACGCGATCACCAGGCGTGAATCGAGTGACGAGTGCGCCCACAGCCTCGACCACGCCCACTGACTCATGTCCGAGTATCCGACCGATGGGCAATGGTCGGGCGCCATGAACACAATGCACGTCGGAGGTACACAAGCTCGCGAGAGTGGACCGGATAACGGCGCCGGTAGGAGTGGGCGTCGGGACAGGGGCCTCGACGATCGCGACACGACCGTCTCCGGCAAATACCAACGCGCGCATGCCACTCCCATTCGTCTGTCGAATGATATTGACATCAGAGTCAGAAAGTGCGACGGTCGGAGAAATTAATGGAAAGGCGTGTGCGTGAGCGACCAAGACCGGGCAGACCTGCTCGCCCTGTATCGGCAGATGGCCCGTGGTCGGGCCTTGGAGGATCGGGTCAATGCGCTGACCAACTCCCGCGAGTTCCGGGGGTTCTTCCACCCGGGACGCGGGCAAGAGGGTATTCAGGCGGGGGTGTGTTCGGTCCTACGCAAGGACGACTACCTGCTGTATGCGCATCGCGGGTTGACGTATCTCACTGCAAAGGGCATGGATCCCGTACGGATTCTGGGGGACTTCCTCGGTCGTGTAGGTGGAAGCACCGGTGGGCTGGGCGCTGGCACAGTGCACTGTGTAGACGTCGAAAACGGCATCATGGGCCAAGGCGGCACCCTCGGGTCCTCTTTCACGCTGTCTGCTGGTCTGGGGCTGGCAAGTCAGGTACTCAAGCAGGACCGCATTGCCACCGCATTTTTCGGTGATGGAGCGTCCGCGCGAGGCACCTTCCTTGAGGCCGGCGTCACAATTGCAGCGTGGAAATTGCCGGTCCTGTGGATTTGCGAAAACAATGGTTGGGCGGTCTCTGCTCGACTCACCGACGTACAGGGAACGGATGACATCGCGCCTCGAGCAGCTGCTCTGGGTTTCTATACCGAAGTTGTTGATGGGCAAGATGTCCGCGCAGTACAAGCTGCGGCGCGACGTGCATCCGAAAAGGCGCGCGCTGGGCAACCAGCATTCATTGAAGCAAAGACGTCACGCGTTGAGGGGCACTACACCGGAGATGTGCAGCCCTACCGCGATAAGGACGACGTCGCACAGGCCAAGGAGCGCGATCCGCTACTCCTCGCCCAGACGCAGTTGATCGAGTTGGGTGCGAGTGACGCCGATGTGTCGTCGATCTGGGACGAGGCAGTGGCTGAGATGGCAGCGGCCGAAGATCGTGCGCGGCTGTCACCTGAACCAACCGGTGACCGCATCTTCGAAGGGCTATGGGCATGACCTCAACAGAAATTACCTATGCCTGGGCGATCAACCACGCGATGGACGAAGAGATGGCCCGCGATCCACGAGTGGTGCTCTTCGGGCAAGACGTCGGGCGCATGGGCGGTGTCTTTGGCGTCACGCGCAATCTCTTCGAGAAGCATGGCCCTGAGCGAGTGCGCGACGTGTCGATTGTTGAACACTTTGTCGTGGGTGGTGCGGTGGGTGCGGCCCTCGGCGGGCTACGGCCTATCGCAGAAGTCCAATTCGCTGACTTTTTGCTCGTGGCTGGCGACGAGTCCTTCCACAAGCTGCCCAAGTGGCGCTATATGCATGGTGGAGCTTTCACAATCCCCGTTGTGATTCGAGCTCCATCGGGCATCCAAGGCGGTGTAGGAGCAGAGCATTCGCAGAGCCCCGAAGGTCATTACTGGCATACGCCCGGGCTCAAAATCGCTGTGCCGTCCACACCGGCTGATGCCAAGGGATTGCTCAAGTCCGCAATCCGCGATGACGATCCCGTCATCTTCTTCGAGACACGTAGGCTCTATCGCGTTAAGGGTCTGGTCTCCGATGATCCTGAATTGCTCGTCCCTTTTGGACAAGCTTCTGTGCGACGTGAAGGTACGGACCTGACGGTTGTTGCTTGGGCGGGAATGGTTCCTGAGGTGTTGGCGGCAGCCGAGATGTTGGCGGCAGAAGGATTGTCGATCGAAGTTATCGATCCGCGGACGCTCGTCCCGTTCGACTGGGAAACCGTTGCCGCTTCAGTCCGAAAGACCTCGCGCCTCCTGATAGTTCATGAGGCGCCGTTGACGATGGGGCCAGGCGCAGAGATCGCATCACGGGCAGCCGATGAGTTATTTGTCGAACTTGATGCGCCAGTACGGAGACTTGCGGGACCCGATGTGCCAATTCCGCAAAACATGGCACTTGAACAGTTCTGCTTCCCGCAGGTTCCAGAAATTGTGGCGGCTGCTCGAGAACTCATCCGTTGGTAAGTCGGGAGTCGTGATGATTCGCTGGATGTATTTGTTTAAGTACCCAGACGGAGTGTCTGTCGAAGAAGGTGAGCGCTGGTATCTCGGCACTCACACGCAAGAGGCAAAACAAATGGCCGCGCATGGGTTGATTGGCTACCGAACTTGGAAGGCAGTTAAGGCTCCGTTCGGAGCGGGCAGCCGCACTCAGGAGCAACTCAACGAGTGGGAACGAGTCACAGAGCTTGTCTTTGAGGATTGGGACGCATTCGATGCAGCGGTGAAGAACTCCGGCATCACATACACGGCACCGCCGTATGGGCCAAAAGGTTTTATCTATCACACTGTTTTCCTTGGTGAAGAACCTGAGTATGACTTGCTCCGTGAGGTCCCTAACGTTAGTTAAGGCTTGCCTTATGTGACGTGTCGTTGCTAGAACTTTGACCGGTTACCTACGATTTCTACACGTTTATGCGAGTAGCGTGAAATTGCGATGAAGTTCATTGCACAGGCCCCGAAATGGGTTGGCCGAGAGGTGCATTATGCGCAGACGAAGTTTTGACAAAGTTCTTTCGGTCACTGGTTTTGTTCTCGCGGTCTTCTTGCTTGTGCTTGGCGCGTTGCTGATGTGGGGCGGAACTTTTGCCCAGAACAAGGTGACGGCGGAGTTGACTTCGCAGAAGGTTTCGTTCTCATCCGAAGCATCAACATTGCCACCAGATCTACAACAGTATGCAGGGCAACAGGTAACGAGTGGTCCGCTCGCTAAGGCTTACTCCGATCTCATCGGTGTGCATCTCAATGGTGTTGCTGGCGGAAAGACCTACTCCGAGGTCAGTGAAGAGTGGATTGCTGGGGGAATGAAGGACGCCACTCTCGCTCAACAGCGCACCACCTTGTTTATGGGTGAGACGCTTCGTGGGATGCTGCTTAACGCCTACGGCTACTGGGTCTTCGGAACCATCGCGCTCATTGGAGCCTGGGTCTCCTTTGCGGGAGCCCTCGTCCTGTTGATCCTTGCAATTCTGGGATTAGTCCATTTGCGCAAAACTCCTGAGACTGCTGCGGTTTTCGAGCCCGTGCGCGTGTGACAGACCCGAAGTCATTCACAGCTGAGAAGTCCTGGGGGTGCACTCATCACCGGAGCGCAGTGCTGGGTGATCCAAGCAGTGCGTTCCTTGGATACAGCGGGAGCCGTACCGCTCTGCTGTGGGGCGCCAGGCCCGCCACCGCTAGGCCCGCCACCACCAGGTCTGACTCCGCCCATAGATTGCAGCACGTACGCCAGCTGGCCACTCGACACCAACTCTGCGAGTTGTGAGGCAGTTGGCGTGGGGTCTGCATCGTGGAACCCACCGCCGAGATACATCACGCCACGAACCTGCGCTATGACCAAACCAGATGCCGCGTCACTGCTGCCGGCAACCAAGTACTTTGTGCCGGGGTCGTGTGCTTTGAGCCAAGAAATCAGGACCTCGGAGTTATCGCCACCGGGAGGCCGTCCACCTCCGGGAGGCATTCCGCCGCCGGGTAGCATCCCAGGCCCGCCTTGACGGCTGTGGGACGCGGTGGGATTGATGTTGTTGGTAGCGCCCAACGTGGAGATGGACCAAGTGAGTGGTGCCAGTAGCATCGCAATGAGAGCAGCGGCGACAGCGATGTCGGCACGATGCCAGACGATTGCGACCAGACTTATGATCCCAAAACCGATGATGAGGGGGATGAGCCAGATGTATTCGCCCGCTCGAGAGATGAGCCAAGCCGTCCATGCGATTTGCACTACGAGGAAAGCACCGCTGAGCCAAGCCAATCGATTCGGCGAAATGCGAATCGAGTCGTAACCGATCTTTACCCCACCTGCCGCGAGTGCCGCGAGTGCGGGGGCATAGGCCAAGATGTAGAACGTGTGAATCCCGCTGGCCCATACAAGTGTGGCACCGGTTATGGCAAACCAGAGCCCGAAAAAGATCCACCCGGCCCGGGCAATATCGGTTCGGGCTCGACGACCGGCGATGACAATCCCTGCGACGAGCGAGACAACGGCAAGCGGAAGTAGCCAACCAAGGTCAACAGCCAGCATTGGGCTGACAAGTCGGCTGAATCCGGAGGAGCCCGCGAAGTCGGCGATGAAAGTGCGGCCCGTCCACCAGCCGAATCGTCCTAATCCGTTGTAACCGAACACCATCTCCCATGGGCTGTTTGTGTCACTGCCACCTACCCACGGGCGTGAGTTCGCGGGGGTAAGCCAGACAAGGAGTACCCAACTGAGTGAGCCAACGAGGCTGATCGCGCCAGCGACAAGGAGATGCCAGATACGTTTCCACAGCGTGCCGGGTGCAGCGATGAGATAGACGATGATGACCACTGGCCACAGCAGCAGGGCTTGCAACATCTTTACCTGAAACGCCACGGCGATTGCCAGGCCAGATCCAATGAGCCACCAGAGCTTGCCACTTTGCACGGCGCGAATTGTGAAGTAGCCGGCGATCGTGAGTGGAAGCGCAAACCACGCTTCAGGGACGTTCACTTGTGCGACTGCTGCGACGACTGGGGTGCACGCATAAATTAGCGCTGCGATTACGCCCGTCATCGTCCCCAACCAGCGAGCCACCGAGAGGTAGAGGAAAACGATGGTCGCGACGGATGCGAGGACCTCCGGGATGAGTAGGGCCCATGTGCTGTAACCGAAGATGCTGATTGATAGGGCTTGCGGCCATAAAGATCCCGGGATTTTGTCGACCCCGGCAAATCCCGCGGTGTCTGCGGATCCGTAGATGAAGTTGTGCCAGTCAAAAGCCATACCCGCGGATGCCGGGGAGTAGTAGCCATGAACTGCGCCTTCGCGAATGGCGACCAGATAGAGGACTCCAGCGGCAAGAGCGATTGCTGCGACGGCCCATGGCGCTAGACGTCGCACGCGCATAATCATGAGGACACGCTAGGGGTTGGTTCTGTTGGATGGGTGGATAAAGGCTGTGAGTCTGCTGCGAAGAAGGATGTCAACGGGAGCATTGACTGGGGAGGTTCACGGCAATGTCCTACTCAATGAACGGGCGCATAGGCCTTGGAGCCGACAGCAATGGAGATCACAGGCGCTGCTCCCGGGCGCAACCACTTCATGATGCGAGTCAGTGCGTTGCCGTTGATGGCTACACAGCCAGCTGTAGGCGCGCCAGCCGACTCGTGGAGGAAGAAGGCCGATCCTGCGCCAGATCTGATCGGGTTACGGTTGTAATTGATGACCATCGCGTGTCGGTAGACCGGAATGCTCGCGAGCCGTTCGGAAACGCCGGT
>CAINMH010000069.1 GCA_903850745.1 uncultured bacterium | reverse complement strand
CCTCCAGGTCCGCCCGGGTTGAAGGTCAGCCCACCCTTGCCCTCCTTGGAGCGCATCACTCGCACAGCGATGGTCGTCGTGCGACCGTCATTGGGGTTCTGCCAATCCAAGGGGACCGTAAGCCTGGCGCACTGGACGCCAGCAGGCAGCGACTTAGGCGGACACTTGAAGTAGGACAACTTCGGCTCGAAGGCTGCGGCCGCTGGAGCCGCCGAAGCCACAGCACCCGTCAGACCCGCGAGCAGCGATGTTGCGCACGTCAGACCCGCGAGGGTTCGCACAGTGCCTCTGATTTTCATGAAATCCCCCACACGCTCCTGGCCGTCGTCGACTCATTATTTCAGTATCTAGCGCCAGAAAAATCTCACCACCTACATGCCTCACCAGACCCGGGTGATTCCGGGCTAAAAGGCCCGGATCGGACGCACCAACTGTGGGTAAGCGTTGTCCTTGTAGCCGATGTTGTCTGCGCCATCCACAAACATCCGGGAATACGCGGAAAGCGCGTCCACCTGGCTTGAACTCCAGAAGTAGTTGTTAGAGAAGCCGTAGCTGCTGCTCGCGAACGAACCATTCTGCGCACCTGTGCATGCACTGGTGGACGGGGTCCCCGTCCAGGTTCGCGAGTAATTACACATCGCATTCAACTCATCTTTCGACGGCAAGAACCACTGCCCCGCACTGGTGCCCGAAGGGGCATACGCCCGAACTGCCGCCGCAGCATTCGAGCTGCACGCCGCTGACGCGGCCATAGCTGCCGTATTTGCTGCCCCGGTACCCACAGCCGTACCACTCGCTCCTGAAACATTCGTCGTTCGATCGTCGCACCAGGTAAGGACAGGGTCGGTTGCACTTGGATTCGTCGGGTCATTCCAGCTCTTGGGTGCCATCTCATACGTCAGGCCACCCGAGATTAGGAACACCAGACCACAGCCAGGGCCGATATCACCCAGTGCATAGGGGCCACCGGTAGCGCACGATGAATCTTTAGCCCACGTGATGCTCCTGGTGCAGGTCCATCCACCGGTGCCACTATTCGCCCACTGTTCCCAGGATGGTTTCCACGAAGAGTCAGGTCCCCATGATGCTTGCCATGGGGTTTCGCCTGGCTGAGCTGTGCACACCTCGGTCTGGCTCGCCCGCTGGTAGGACTGCACCTGCACTGAGTCCGCCGACGCAGAAGGTGTCAAGGTCAGCCCCGCCGCAATAACGGCAAGTGACGAGAAGGCGATGAGGATTCGACGAGCACGCATCAGGGAACCTTCCGGGAGGGTCAGCTTTGGTGGAAGCCTAATGCCCACTTCACATTCGGTTGGATGAACTGCAGCAACGGGATACGGAGTTGGAGCCGCCTCAGGGATATGAACCCCGGACCTACGCATGACGAGCCGTCCGCGAGCCCTCGAAGTTCACGCTTTTACTCGTGCAAACTCCGGTTACCCCCCCCAGCAGCATCGCCCCTGCACCCGCCTTGTCGGGGGCATCTCATCCGTGCGCTGTCAGTCACTTCGATGGACATCGGAACGGTGGACTACGCGCAGGATTTCGACGCGGCTGAACATCGTTGCCGCCATACTGGCTGGGTGCGACGCGTCCTGATCTTCCTCGCCGTGACTGTCGCTGTCCTTCTCACCGGCAGCTCCCCGGCGCAGGCCCACCAGCCTGTCCGGCTCACCGCCGCAAACTCGACGGCCGACCGCGGTCCGCTGCTCGTCGATGGCACCGTGTCCTTCGCCGTCTACGCCACCGTGAAAGGGCAGCAAACCCGCGGGT
>CAINMH010000068.1 GCA_903850745.1 uncultured bacterium | reverse complement strand
ACGTGACGAGCGACAAGCTGTTGGCAACGAGAGGCACTCGACAGCCACAAAGTCACGGCAAAGCGATGTCGGATGACTCCAGCCGCCGCCTGCCCAATGCCGAGTGCGAGCACTCCGGCCGCTGCCCACAGAACTCCGGAAATTGAGCGATCGACCGCTGCCTGGATGCCGAAACCGAGGACCAGGGGAATCGCCGCTTGTAAGGACATCCATGCGATTCCGCAGAGGACGCCGAGGATGAGGGGCCGGCCCTGGAGCCGCACGACCCAGAGCATGAAGCGCTCTCCGGATCTCAAATCGGGCGTGCCCGGCTCAGCGAACGGGAGGTTCGCGATGCGGGTGGCTCTCGTTGCTGTCGTCATTAGTGCCTACCGTAGAGTGCAGCACCATGGACAAGAGCAACTGGACCGCGACGTCGGCGGTGGCGGACATTCCCAATGGCGCGAGCCTCGCGGTCGGTGGATTCGGATTGTGTGGCATTCCCAATGTGGTGATTCGCGCGATTCTCGACCTCGGCGTGACGGGCTTGCAGACCGTCTCCAATAACTGTGGCGTGGATGAGTGGGGCCTAGGGGTCCTCCTATCCGCGCATCGCATCGCACGCACCACTTCTTCCTACGTGGGCGAGAACAAGGAGTTCGAGCGCCAGTTCCTCTCTGGTGAGCTTGAGGTCGAACTCATCCCGCAGGGCACCCTTGCCGAACGCCTTCGCGCCGGCGGATCTGGCATCCCGGCGTTCTTCACCCCGGCTGGTGTCGGCACCCAGGTCGCAGAGGGCGGCATGCCCTGGCGCTACGCCGCCGACGGCTCTATCTCGCTGCCTAGCCCGGCAAAGGAAACCCGAGTGTTCGACGTTGATGGTGTCGAGCGCGAATACGTGATGGAACGTGGCATCGTCACCGACTTTGCTGTCGTCCGTGCCTCGGTCGGCGACCGCCACGGCAACCTGATTTTCGATAAGAGCACGCGCAACTTCAATCCTTTAGTGGCCATGGCCGGCAAGATCACCATTGCCGAGGTCGAGCGTCTCGTCGAACCAGGCGAGATCACGCCCGATCAGGTACACCTGCCGGGCGTGTTCGTTCAGCGAGTCGTTGCGCTCACCCCGGAGCAAGCCGCCGATAAGCGCATCGAGCGTCGCAC
Source organism: uncultured bacterium (assembly GCA_903850745.1). Taxonomy (GTDB): domain Bacteria; phylum Actinomycetota; class Actinomycetes; order S36-B12; family S36-B12; genus CAINMH01. Next base: position 1,633 of record CAINMH010000068.1, on the reverse strand, counting down.
GATCACGAAGGGAGCATGACATGACACTCACTCGCGAAGAGTTGGCTGCTCGGGTAGCACTCGAACTTCATGATGGCGAATACGTCAACCTCGGTATCGGGTTGCCCACCCTCGTGCCCAATTACTTAGCCTCTGACGTGACTGTGATTCTGCAGTCGGAAAACGGCATCCTGGGCACGGGTCCATACCCGCTTGATGAGGACGTCGATGCCGATCTCATCAACGCCGGTAAAGAGACCGTGACTGTCCTACCGGGTGCATCGTTTTTTGATTCAGCGACCAGTTTCGGCATGATTCGTGGCGGTCACATCGATGCTGCCATTCTTGGAGCGATGCAGGTGTCAGAGACTGGCGACCTCGCCAATTGGATGATCCCCGGCAAAATGGTCAAGGGCATGGGCGGGGCGATGGATCTCGTCCATGGCGCAAAGCGAGTCATCGTGATGATGGAGCATGTGGCCAAGGATGGTTCGCACAAGATTGTGAAGTCTTGCGATCTGCCGCTGACTGGTCGTGGTGTCGTTCAGAAGATCATCACGGACATGGCCGTCATTGACGTTACGCCGGAGGGATTGGTTCTCACCGAAACGGCCCCCGGAATCACGGTGGACGAAGTTGTGGCAGCCACTGGCGCCCCGCTGAAGATTGCCCTCTAGGGTTTTCTTTCGTGCCGCTCCCTCGTCGTCCTGAATCGACGGCAGTTCTCTCAGCTAATTGTCTTAACGATCGTTTAGCGCTCGTCACTGGCGGCGGCTCTGGTATTGGTCGCGCGACGGCCCACTTGCTCACAGCGCTGGGTGCGCGCGTTGCGATTTGTGGCAGGCGCATTGACGCTCTCGAAGACACTGCTGCGACTGCTCCAGCAGGGCAGCCCATATTGGTAGTGCCCTGCGACGTGCGTGAGCCCGAACATGTAGATGCCATGCTCGACACGGTGCTCGAGGAATTCGGTCGCATTGATCTGCTGGTGAACAACGCGGGTGGGCAGTTCGTCGCGCCCGCTGAGGCAATCACCTACAAAGGGTTCCGGGCCGTGACGCGGCTCAACTTGGACGCCACCTGGTACGTCACGACGCAGACCGCTCTTCGCTCCATGCTGCCCAATGGCTACGGCAAGGTCGTGAGCATCACCATGACTCCGCGAAACGGTGCTCCGGGCATGGCCCACTCTTTCGCGGCTCGCGCCGCGGTAGAGAGCCTCACTTCTACGCTGGCGGGTGAGTGGGCGTCTCGGGGCGTGCGGCTGACCGCCATTGCACCAGGCATCGTGCATACCGAGGGCTTTGATAGTTATGGCGCCGATCCTGCACTTGTGTCATCGAAAATCCCAGCCGGGCGGTTGCAGACTGCCGACGAGGTCGCGACTCTGGCGGCGTTCCTGCTCTCTGCCGCGGGGGACTACATCACGGGCACGACGGTTGTGGCGGATGGTGGAGCTGAACTTGCCACCTGGCCGATGTACGAACGCTAGTCACTCACCCAGTGGTAGTCGGCGCGTCCAATCGAATCGCAGTGGCACATCGGCTTTGCCGTTGTCGTGGAGTTTCACGCCGAGGAACTGATGCAACTGGATCGTGTTGAGTTCGAAGCCAAGTCGCGATGCGGCCATGTAGAGGCGCCACACGCGAGCCGT
>CAINMH010000067.1 GCA_903850745.1 uncultured bacterium | reverse complement strand
TCCTGCCCGGACTAGCACACGAAAACATTGTCATCCTGCGCTGGGAGCAACTCACGCCCGACGAGCAGAACGCGATGAACGACATGTTCGACAAGCGCGTCTTCCCGGTGCTGACGCCGCTGGCGGTGGACCCCTCGCATCCGTTCCCGTACATCAGCGGACTCTCGCTCAATCTCGCGGTCGTCGTACGCAATCCGATCACCGGCAACGAACTTTTCGCCCGCGTCAAGGTTCCGCCATTGTTGCCCCGCTTCGTCAAACTTGGTGACCAACGCTTCGTGCCACTCGAAGACGTCATTTCAGCACACCTCGAAGACTTGTTCCCTGGCATGGAAGTGCTGCAAAACCACACCTTCCGCATCACCCGCAATGAGGACGTGGAGGTCGAGGAAGATGACGCTGAGAATCTCCTCCTAGCACTCGAGCGAGAACTCCTGCGCCGCCGATTCGGGCCACCCGTGCGGTTGGAGGTCGACAACTCGATCGACCCTTACGTGCTCAATCTGCTTATCGAAGAACTCGGAGTGACACCACAAGAGGTATTCCGACTTCCTGGCCCACTAGATCTCACCGGACTCTGGGACCTCTACAAAATCGAACGCGATGACCTCAAGCAGCCTAAGTTCGTGCCTCGCACGGCTCGCGATCTAGCCGAGGTTGAGTCGTCGACAGCGCCAGACGTGCTCTCGGTAGTACGCGAACACGATGTGCTGGTTCACCATCCCTACGACTCTTTCTCCACGAGCGTGCAGCTTTTCCTTGAGCAAGCGGCAGCCGATCCGCAGGTCCTGGCCATCAAGCAGACGCTCTACCGAACGAGCGGTGACTCCCCGATTGTTGATGCCCTGATCGATGCTGCCGAAGCGGGCAAACAGGTCTTGGCCTTAGTCGAGATCAAAGCTCGATTTGATGAGCAGAACAACATCGAGTGGGCGCGCAAACTCGAAGAGGCTGGAGTGCACGTTGTCTATGGTCTTGTCGGCCTGAAGACGCACAGCAAGTTGTCGATGGTCGTGCGTGACGATGGCGATCAGCTACGGCGTTACTGCCACATCGGCACAGGAAACTACCACCCGAAGACTGCCCGCTTATACGAAGATTTCGGTCTTATCACCTGCGATCCAGAGATCGGAGATGACGTCTCTGACCTCTTCAATGTCCTCTCCGGCTATTCCATGAACACCAGCTACCAACGGCTTCTTGTGGCACCACACTCAGTACGAAGCGGACTCATCGAGCGAGTCGAGCGCGAAATTGAGCATGCGCGCGCAGGGCGACCGGCCCGTATTCGCTTTAAGTGCAACTCTCTTGTCGACGAACGCATCATCGATTCGCTGTACCGGGCGTCGCAGGCCGGTGTGCCGATCACCATTTTCGTACGCGGAATCTGCGCCATCAAGGTAGGCGTTCCTGGTCTCAGCGACAACATCCAGGCAATCAGCATTCTCGGCAGATTCCTCGAGCACTCGCGCGCGTACGAGTTCCTCAACGGAGGCGACCCCGAAGTCTGGATCGGCTCGGCCGACCTGATGCATCGCAATCTCGATCGCCGTGTGGAATCCCTTGTTCTTCTAAAGAACTCCGAGCACATCGCCGAGATTGATGCGATCTTCAATCTCGCGGTCGATCCAGACACCTCCGCATGGCACCTCGCCAGCGACGGCACTTGGACTCGGACCCTCCTCGACTCAGAGGGTCGTCCTCTGCGCGACTTCCAAGAAACACTCATCGCAGTCAAGAAGGCTGAGGGAAGACTCGCGTGAGCCAACCCACCACTCACCGCGAGGTCGAGCGGAAACTTCGGGTGCACGCGCTCTACCGAATTCCGCCGTTGGCTGGCTGTCACCCCAGCATTTCTGCCGTGTCTCCACAGCCTGCCGTGACCATGACGGCGGTGTATCACGACACGGACGACCTCACCCTCTTTCGATGGGGCATCACCTTGCGTCGCCGGGAAGGCGGTGCAGACGAGGGTTGGCATATCAAGTTTCCGGTCGATGGATCCGATTCCCACGCACGTGATGAGTTGCAGTTGTCGTTGTCCGAGGGCGCGATCGGTGAAGTACCCGCGGCCTACCGCGATCTGGTGTCAGCCCTTGTACGACAACAGTCGCTCGGGCCGGTCGTAACTCTGCGAACTGAGCGACATCCTTACCACCTGCTGGATTCACAAGGCCGCCTCGTTGCGGAGCTTGTGGACGACACTGTGGCGATTCTTGACGCTGGACGAGTCGCATCTTCATTTCGCGAGATCGAAGTCGAGGAATGCGACGTCGAAGTGCGCGCTGCAGATGATCTCCTTGATGCTGTGGTATCCGTGCTCGTGGCGGAGGGAGCAACCCCGGGATCAAGCAGCAAGGCGGCGGGAGCGCTCGGGCCTCGAGCTTCTGCGCCGCCGGATATCCCCGAACCATCATGGCCGAGCCCGAGCGATCCCAGCAGCGACGCGGTGCGGGCGCTGCTGGCCGTACACACCCGCCGGCTGCTACTCCAAGACGTGCGCTTTCGGCGCGATCTTCCTGATGCTGTCCACCAGATGCGAATCGCGATCCGGAGACTGCGTTCGGGACTGAAGGTCTTCCGCGACCTCATTGATGAGGAATGGGCTGCGCAACTGCGTACCGAGTTGGGTTGGGCCGCATCTCAACTCGGACTTGCGCGTGACACCGAAGTTCTCACCAAACGCTTGCATAGCCATGCACAACAGCTTGACGATGCGGATTCTGGCCGAGCCTGGGGTGCGCTCGCACCGTGGCTCGAGGAAAGAACCGAGGTTGCTCGCACGCACGCTCTTGATGCCTTGCGCACCGAACGCTGCGCTACTTTACTCCAAAGTCTCGTGAACGCATGCGCCAATCCACAGTTGACCGAGTTGGCCGACCATCCCTGCAATGAGACTCTGCCACCGCTCATGCACTCCGCATATCGTCGCCTCAATCGAGTCGTCTCGGAACTCACCGACACCTCGCCAAGCGCCGATTGGCATGAAGCGCGCATCGACGCGAAGCGAGCCCGCTACGCGATGGAGGCAGTCGTTCCCATTTTTGGCGAGAAGGCACGACTAATCGCCACTGACTTCGCAGCAGTGACTGACATCCTGGGCGATCACCAAGACGCCTACGTCGCACAGGAGGCAATCCGTGAGCGAATGAGTCTCGGTGGAGTCGATGCCGACACTGCGTTCTCGTTGGGCCTACTGCATGGCCTCGAAGTCCGAGATGAACTTCAACTGCGCATCAACTTTTGGCAGGTATGGCCGTCCGTTCGAGCTACCTACCGCAAACATCGGATTGGTTAGGTCGGATAAGTGTCAGACGATTCGGTGTCGATTCGCGCAGCGGGCGTTGTCCCGATGCGCGAGACCTCGCACGGCCGTGAGGTCCTCGCCGTGCATAGACCGCACCGCAAAGACTGGTCTCTCCCGAAGGGCAAGGTAGAAGGCGACGAGCACATCATCGTCACAGCTATGCGTGAATGCCGAGAGGAGACGGGAGTCTCGGCAGTTCTTGGTGTACCTCTGCCCACGCAGATCTATCCGGTCGATCAGCGACTGAAATCGGTGCACTACTGGACTGCGACCCTCGATCCATCGACCAACCTCGTTACGAATGACGAGGTAGACGAGTTTCGTTGGGTCACCGGAGCACAGTCCCGCGAACTACTGACTTATCCACACGATGCCGACCTCGTCGACTTAGCACTGGCGACTCCTCAGACCTCGCCGTTGATCATCCTGCGGCATACCCAGGCGACGAAGCGTTCAGACTTCAAAGGCGAAATAGATTCAGAACGACCGCTTTCCGTCCGTGGCTACCACCAAGCAGACGATCTTGTCGCTTTGCTGTCTGCATTTGACATCATGCGGCTTCATTCATCCCCGGCCCGTCGCTGTCTTGAGACATTGCAACCGTACGCCGAAGCCGCGGGTGCCGAGATTCACCTAGAGGAGTCCCTGAGCGAGGAGGGAAATGCGGAGAACCCCTTTGCAGGCGTCCTTCGCCTAGGCGAACTACTTCACACAGTCGGGGCGACCGTGATCTGCACGCATCGGCCTGTGATGCCTGCCCTCATGAATGGACTCGGTGGTGTCTCGGGAACTAGCGACTGGGCGGACCTTTTCGATCCGCGTCTGGCGCCCGGCTCCTTCGTCGTGATTCACCGATCCATGACGGACCACACACCGTTGATCCAGGCCGTCGAACGCCACTCCCTTTGACCCATCTGCCCCAACAAGGTCGTCCAGCCACCTTGTTCAGCAAGGAGTTGTCTGGCGTTCATTTTCCGTTTACCTCGGTACGACGGCGTCGACACCAAAAGTTTCTACTGTGGACTCTGTCTGTACACCTACACGAGGAGGACAGGGTGCGTCTCACCCGAATTCTGATCGGATCGACGGCCGCCTGTGCGACCGTGCTCACGCTCGCAGCCTGCGGTGGTGGGGGATCAAGCAGCTCGTCTGCAAACGCAGACTGTGCCTCAGGCAGCATCAAGGCCGCTGGCTCCAGCGCACAGGGCAATGCCATGACTGACTGGATCAACTCCTACCAAACGCAGTGCCCTGACGCCACGATTGATTACCAGGCAGTCGGCTCCGGCGCAGGTGTTGAGCAGTTTGTCGCCAAGCAGACCTCTTTTGCAGGGACAGACTCAGGTGTCAAAGACGCCGACCTCGCGAAAGCCAACGAGCGTTGTTCAGGTGGACCCGCGATCAATATTCCGCTGGTCGGTGGCGCGATCGCAGTTGTCTACAACCTTACCGATGTTGACGGACTCATCCTGACCTCGGACGTCCTCGCGAAAATCTTCGCCAGCACCATCACGAAGTGGAACGACCCGGCAATTGCTGCGCTAAACGCCGGCAAATCGCTGCCAGATGCGACCATTGCACAGTTCCATCGCTCTGATTCGTCTGGAACGACGGACAACTTCACTAAGTACCTCACGGCGACCGCACCCAGCGTCTGGACGTTCGCTCCCGGCAAGGACTGGGTTGCGCCCGGCGGTCAAGGCGCCAAGGGATCCGACCAGGTCATCGCCTCAGTTGATGGCACTGCTAATTCGATCGGATACGTCGAACTGTCGTACCTCGATGGCATGCAAAACACCAAGGCGGCTCTCATTGACAACGGTGGAGGCCCCGTCGAGGCAACTAGTGCCACGGCGGCCACAACTATCGCGGCAGCGGCTGTTACGGGCTCGGGCAACGACCTGCTCCTGAAGATCGACTACACCACAAAGGCCTCAGGCGCCTACCCCATCGTGCTTGTCACGTACGAAGTAGCGTGCGAAAAGGGCCTCAGTGCCGACCAGAACCCCGCATTGGTGAAGAGCTTCCTCACCTTCGCAGCGTCGGACGCGGGTCAGAGTCAGCTCACGACAAGTGGTTATGTCCCCATCACGGGAACTCTCCTTGCTAAGGTTCGTACCGCAGTGAGTTCGCTTGCCACGTCATGATTGATCGACGTGGGGCGAGCGTTTTCTTCGCCCCACGTCGCCCACTCGACAAGGACAAGATATGAGTACCTCGACGGATGAGACAGCGAAGTCTGCTGCCGATCCGGCTGGCATCTCCGGTGCCGCAATTCGAGCTGGAGATCGATCCTTTCTCGGACTTTCCCGGGGTGCGGGCATTCTCGTCTTGGCTGTCATGGCCGCAATCGCTGCCTTTCTCGTCTGGAAGGCGATTCCGTCACTTCAGGTCGATAGCGCAAACTTCCTGACAGAGCAATCGTGGCTACCCGATCAAACCCCTTCAGTCTTTGGCATTGCCGTTCTTGCCTTCGGCACATTCGTCACCGCCGTCATCGCGATGCTCATCGCAGTTCCGATCGGATTCGGAATCGCGCTCTTCATTGCCTACTACGCGCGACCCAAGTTCGGCAAGGCGTTGGGCTTCATCGTCGATCTGCTCGCTGCAGTGCCATCCATTATTTTTGGACTCTGGGGTCTTTACAACTTCATGCCCGCAGTCACGTCGTTCGCAGAGTGGCTCACCGAATACTTGGGCTGGATTCCGATCTTCGCAAATGACAAGCAGCTATGGACCAAGAGCTTGCTCATGGCAGGTCTCGTCCTCGCCATCATGGTGCTACCTACTGTCTCTGCGATCTCTCGTGAAGTGTTCCTTCAGGTGCCACGCATGCACATCGAAGCGTCCCTCGCCCTCGGTGCAACGCGTTGGGAGATGATCAAGATGGCGGTCTTCCCGTTTAGCCGTCCTGGCATGATCTCCGCGGCAATGCTCGGACTCGGTCGAGCACTTGGTGAAACAATCGCGGTCGCACTCATTCTTTCGGCTGTCTTTGAAGTCAATACCCATATCACTGAGCCAGGCGGCAACTCCTTTGCGGCAAACATTGCGCTCAAGTGGGGAGAAGCCGGCGAGGTAGGCCGATCTGCCCTCATCGCAAGTGGTCTCGTGCTGTTCCTCATCACACTTGCCGTGAACATGATCGCGCGCTGGATCATCGCCCGCCGCAAAGAATTCTCGGGGGCAAACTGATGTCCGTTGTGGAGACGCAGAAGGCTGGGTTGGAAGGGCAGCTCAGCGGGCGACGGCTGCCGCGCTGGAGCACCCCCGCTCTGGCGGGTGGCGCTCTTATCGTCGGATTAATTGTCCAGCTGACTGGCTGGACCGTCGTCGGTCTCGCGCCGGGGGTCATAGCTGCCGTTGTCTTTTTGCTTGGGCAGGCCATTGCGTCGTTGGCGATCGAAGGCCGGCGCCACTCTAAGGACCGCATTGCAACGACGTTGATCTATGCCACCTTCGTTGTTGCACTCACCCCACTCCTCTGGATTCTCATTACGGTTCTAGTGAAGGGCTTGTCCGTTTTCGATTGGACTTTCTTCACTTCCACGATGCGCAATGTGAGTCCGCGCCAGCCGGGTGGGGGAATTCTGCACGCATTCCTCGGCACCTTGGAACAAGTCGGTATCGCGACTCTCGTGTCCGTACCCATCGGGTTGCTTGCGGCAATCTACCTAGTCGAGTTCGGCAAGGGACGTTTGAAGTTCTGGATTAGTTTCTTCGTGGACGTCATGACGGGTGTCCCGTCCATCGTTGCTGGTCTGTTTATCTACACCGCGCTGATCCTCACTGGGGTGCTCCAGCAGTCTGGCTTCGCGGCAGCGTTGGCCTTGTGCATTCTGATGATTCCCGTCGTTATCCGCTCAAGCGAGGAAATGCTCAAGATTGTGCCTAATGATCTGCGCGAGGCCGCTCTCGCGCTTGGTGTTCCTAAGTGGAAGGTCATTCTGCGTATCGTTGTACCGACAGCGATTTCCGGGCTCATCACCGGCGCCATGCTCGCCGTTGCTCGTGTCGCCGGTGAAACAGCGCCGCTCCTCCTCACGACCTTCCTGGCACAGGACATCAACCTGAATGCGTTTAATGGCTCCCAGACGTCATTGCCCACGTTCATTTGGGACCAGATCAGCCGTGGCACTTCTTCATCGGTCAATCGTGCCTGGGGCGCAGCATTGGCCCTCATTCTCTTCGTACTCATCATCTACGCGGCTGCTCGAATTCTTGCCGCTCGATTCGCCCCGAAGTCCCGGTAGAGGAGCAGCTATGAGCAAGCAAATCGACATTAACGACCTCAACATCTACTACGGCAACTTCCTTGCCGTTGAGGGCGTTAACCTCACTGTCCGGGCCAATTCGGTGATGTCCTTCATCGGACCATCCGGATGCGGTAAGTCGACCGTTCTTCGGTGCATCAACCGCATGCATGAGGTTGTGCCCGGTGCACGCGCTGAGGGGGCAGTTCGACTTGATGGAGAAAACATTTACGGCCCTAACGTCGATCCGGTCCTCGTACGCCGCACGATTGGCATGGTCTTCCAGCGACCTAATCCGTTCCCGACTATGTCCATTTATGACAACGTCGTAGCAGGGCTTCGCTTAGAGAAGACCAAGGGCGACAAGCGCAACCTTGATGAAGTCGTTGAAAGCTCGTTGCGCGGCGCCAACCTCTGGGAAGAGGTGAAGGATCGCCTCAAGAAGCCGGGGGCAAGCCTTTCCGGCGGTCAGCAGCAACGTCTCTGCATTGCACGCGCGATTGCCGTTGAGCCCAAAGTTCTCCTGATGGACGAGCCCTGCTCTGCGCTAGATCCGATCTCCACACTTGCGATCGAGGACCTTATCCGAGAGTTGCGCGAGCGCTACACCATCATCATCGTGACTCATAACATGCAACAAGCCAGTCGAGTCTCGGACATGACCGCATTCTTCAACCTCGCTGCGGTAGGCAAGCCGGGCAAACTGATCGAGGTCGGTCCGACACAGCAGATCTTTACGAACCCTCAGGAGAAGCAGACCGAGGATTACATCTCCGGGCGCTTCGGCTGATCTACGTCACTCAACAGTGACGCCCTTGCCGACCACCACAATGCCGGCATCGCTCACGGTGAATCTGCCGCGGTCGCGAGCGAGATCTACACCTATCTCACCATGCTCAGGGACTATGCAGTTCTTATCGAGAATTGCGCGCCGCACAACCGAATTGGCGCCGATGCGCACGCCTGACATCAAAACAGCTCCTTCGACGATGGCGCCGCTCGCGATGTATACGTCATCGGCGATGACAGAGTTGCGTACGTGCGCGCCTGCGATGATCGAGCCAGCGCCCACGATGGACTCATACGCGCTTCCGCCTTCAACGAATTTCGCGGGCGGATAGGGCGGACGGTCGCTGAGGATCGGCCACGCGTGGTTATAGAGATTGAAAATAGGATGCACTGACACCAGATCCATGTGGGCGTCGTAGTAAGAGTCGACTGTGCCCACGTCTCTCCAGTACCCGGCGTCGCGATCAGTAGAACCGGGAACCTCGTTATTGTTGAAATCGTAGACAGTTGCAAGGCCCTGCTCAGTCAGCATGGGAATGATGTTGCCACCCATGTCATGCCGTGAACTCTCATCGACCGCATCCGCACGCAGAGCTTCAATCAAGGTTTTTGTGTTGAAGAAGTAATTCCCCATCGACACATAGGACATGTCCTCCGCTCCGGGTATGCCCGGCGGATCAAGTGGCTTCTCGAGAAATCTCTTGATCGTGAGACCGTCTGCGGCTGTCTCAATGACACCAAATTGGCTGGCTTGCGAACGTGGTGCACGAATGCCAGCCACAGTGACACCCGAGCCCGTGGCGATGTGCTGCATCAACATCTGCATGGGGTCCATGCGATAGACGTGATCTGCACCGAAGACAGCCACGTAATCAGGATTTTCGTCATGGATCAAATTCAAACTTTGAAAGATCGCGTCAGCACTGCCGGTGAACCAACGTGGTCCCAGCCTTTGCTGTGCCGGGACCGGCGTCACGTGGTCACCCAGCAGTGCCGGCATCGGCCAGGTGCGGGTGATGTGTCGGTCGAGGGAGTGCGACTTGTATTGGGTCAGCACGCAGACGCGGCGCAGTCCAGCGTTGATGAAATTAGAAAGAACGAAGTCGACGAGCCGGTACGCGCCTCCGAATGGAACGGCAGGCTTTGCGCGGTCTGCCGTCAGCGGCATGAGTCGCTTGCCCTCACCACCCGCCAGAACGATCGCAAGAACGCTGGGCCCAGTCTTCACATCTCAAGGGTAACCGCCAGATCAGATGTACGCGGCCGACTTCAAGGTCCTAGGCTGCGAACTATGCGTATCGGGATTCTGACCCGCGAGTGGCCACCAGATGTCTATGGCGGGGCAGGGGTGCATGTAGCCCAACTGGTCGCTCACCTGCGACCACATCTCACAGTGGACGTGCAGTGCTTCGGTGAGCCTCGTACGGACGCGCTCGCTCATACCCCTCCCTCAGACATGACTGGTGCAAATTTCGCCCTCCAGACCCTCGCTGTGGACCTGCAAATGGCACGTGACGCAGTTGGGGCAGACCTCTTGCACTCTCACACCTGGTACGCAAACCTGGCCGGCCACCTCGGCGGCCTCCTCCACGGGGTCCCACACGTGATCACCGCCCACTCCCTTGAACCTCGACGGCCATGGAAGGAGGAGCAGCTCGGCGGTGGTTACCGGATCTCCTCGTGGGTCGAACGAAGCGCTTATGCCGCAGCAGACGCCATCATCGCGGTGAGTCACGGCATGCGTGAGGACGTTCTGGACGCCTACCCATTCGTCGACCCCGATCGCGTACACGTAGTGCACAACGGTGTCGATACGGATGCCTACCGCCCCACTGAGTCCACCGATCTTCTCGACGCTGCCGGGATTCGAACCGATCAGCCTTACGTCGTCTTTGTTGGCCGCATTACCCGGCAAAAGGGGATACTGCACCTAATCCGAGCGGCGCATCGATTCGAGGGCATCAACCTAGTGCTATTCGCAAGTTCGCCCGACACCCCCGAAATGGGCGAAGAAGTCGCTGATGCGGTTGCAGAACTGCGCGCTGCGAATGGCCCCGAAAGCGTCGTGTGGATCCAAGACAACGCTCCGCAGCCGTTCATTCTTCAGGCACTCAGCCACTCACTCGCCTTCGTCTGTCCGTCAATCTACGAGCCGCTCGGCATCGTCAATCTTGAAGCAATGGCGTGCGAGACAGCAGTCGTGGCCAGCGCCGTGGGTGGCATCCCTGAAGTTGTAGTCAATGGAGAGACCGGCATTCTCGTGCCCTATGACGCCAGCGAACCGCGCGCTTTCGAGCACGCATTTGCAGATGCCGTCAACGATCTCGTTGCGGACCCAACTCGTGCGCGACGTATGGGCGAAGCCGGTCGATTACGGGCGATCGCCCACTTCGGTTGGGATGCAATTGCCTTGC
>CAINMH010000066.1 GCA_903850745.1 uncultured bacterium | reverse complement strand
GGCCCATGGCTCCTAGTGGGTGCCCTCGTGGTTCTCGAACTCATCCGGGGCCGTGACCTCGAGGTCTTCGATGCGCAGACGGGTCACGCGGACGATGAGCCCATGGTCGAACATCTCCAAGGCGGAGCGATGCCCCGCCTCTACTGGTGGGCTGGCACCACTCTTGTCGCACTAGTCGCGGTCGAATTTACGCTTACTACGTGGGGTGCGACCTTGATGCGAGAGCAAGGTGGCCTCGGAGATGCTGCCGCCGCTGCCGCTGTCGCATCGCTGTCTGTCGGAATGCTTGTCGGCCGATTTACCGGGTCACGTCTCACCGAGCGCATCTCTGCTGAGCTTCTCTTCAGAATCTCCATCGTCATAGCCATCATCGGCTTCACGATCATGTGGCTGTCAACCAACGGCCCCCTGATGTTGTGCGCACTTGCCTTTACGGGCCTTGGAGTCGGGCTGCATTGGCCACTTGGAATCTCCCGCGCAATTCGGGCATCCCAAGGTCGCCCTGATCGCGCCGGTGCCTTGGTGAGTATTGGCGTGGGCGTAGTGGGCGGTCTTGCCCCAATCCTGCTCGGCGGCGCATCAGAGTCCTGGGGCATACACCTAGCCTTTGTGCTGGTGCTGATTCTCCTCGGAATAGCGCTCGTCATTTCACTCAGGTTCAGTGTGCCTGACCCTCTCGCCGAGAGCCGGTCCCCTGCACTCTGACGCAGGAATCTCTCTACGCTGGCGTCGGCGCCCAGTCCTGAATCACGCCATCCGCACGAAGGGCCGTCCAAAAGTCAGCAGGGATGACTTCAGCGGCGCTGATGAAGTTCTGTTGTTGCTGAGCGACTGAGCTTGCGCCCAGACACACACTGACTACAGCTGGATGCGCAGCGGAAAACTGGATTGCTGCAGCGGCGAGAGACACTGAGAACTCTGCGCACCGCCTCTTAATGCGATCAACTTCAACCACGATTTCCGCTGAGGGTTCTCCGTAGTTAAAACGGCCCGAATCTGAAGCCAGAATTCCCGTGTTGAAAACTCCACCCGCGATTACCGCAATGCCTCGTTCACTACACGTTGTCATAAATTCCTTTGCTAAGGAGTGATCCAATAGCGTGTATCGCCCTGCTACCAGAAGGCAGTCAATGTCAGATTGCTCCACAATTCGGCGCAGCGCACTTGCCTCATTCAGAGCAGCACCCACAGCTCGAATCACGCCCTCTTCGCGCATCGCGATCATTGCGGGGACCGCACCCTCGAGGGACTCCACCATGCGATCCTCGTAGTCAGCTCCATGAATAAACGAATCGACATCATGAAGGAACGCAATATCGATGCGATCGGTCATTATGCGATGAAGACTCTCGTGAATCTGTCGCTTCGCGGCATCACGTGAATAATCAAATTCTGCTCGCATCGGAGGCGGCTCCACCCAAGGCCAGGCCTCAAACGAACCTCGCGCGGCGGGGTGGAGCGTGCGTCCGACCTTGGTGGACAAGACAAAATCATTGCGCTCGTGCTGAAGAAGAAAATGTCCTAGCCGATGTTCGCTTAGTCCATTGCCGTACATAGGCGCAGTGTCGAAGTATCGGATGCCGCTTTCCCATGCATGGCCTATTAGGGTCTGCGCAAAGTCCTCGGACATGGCCGAAAATCGATTACCAATCGGCGCAGCACCGAAGGAAACCTCGGTAACAGCGACGGGAACCTTCACAAAGGTGCGTGTGTGGGAAACATCCAGACTCACAGGGAACCTCCTCGTTGGCTAACTAGAGTGCTTGATCGCTTCCTTATTCCTAGACTTTTTCCACACATACACATCCATGACCAGCCTCTGACACGGTAGCCTGTCGGAGGCTCGACGGGTGGGCATCCGCCCAATACTTTGCTCTGCAATTGGGCTTTGGCGGACTAACACTTCCGCGTCGACACTCACCGCTGGGAGGCACGATGGACGCATCAAAAGTTGAACCGACAATCACGGGCGAAGGTCCCGTCGTGGTTCTAGTGCATCCGCTCGGTGCAGACCGTCGATATTGGAATTCCGTCGTCGAATCTCTGCCCGGACGTACGCTGATCACCTACGACCTGCCCGGCCATGGTGGGACGCCTCCCGCAGATGAGCAGTACTCCATTGAAGAGCTCGGCGAACAACTGCTGTCGATGATGACCGGCCTAGGGCACCAGACCTTCTCCATTGTCGGGGTGTCGATCGGTGGACTTGTTGCACAGGCCGTCGGTGCCGTGGCGCCAGAGAGACTCCAGAGCCTCGTACTCGCGGACACAGTGGCCGTCTACCCGCCGGACTTCGCCGCCAACCTCTCCGCACGATCAGTTTCAGTTCTCGAAACCGGCACGGCCGGTTTGGTCGATGCCACTTTGGCCATGTGGTTCACCGCGGATTACATCGCAGCAGATGGATCTGGGGTGGGGCTAGTCAGGTCGATGTTGGCCAGCGCCCATCCACAGGGCTACGCGCAGGCCTGTAGGGCCCTCGTGGCAGCAGACCTCACCGCATCTACACCAGCAATTGGCGTGCCGACGCTGATCCTGTGCGGCGGCGACGACCTACCGGCCTTCACCGCTGGCGCCCAATGGCTCGACGAGCACATGCCAGACACCCGTCTTTCCTGGCTCGAGGGCGGGCGGCACGGTGCAGTGCTGGAATGTGCTGACTCCACACTCGCCGAGTTAGCGGGCTTCCTGCCACTTAGTCAGCAGTAATCAGGGCGCGATCATGCCGGCGGACAGATCAATGTCCGCCCCTGACAATGCTGGCATCCGCAGCATGGCAACGGCTGCTTCGCCGACCTCGAACTCCTCCACTAATCGACGGTCGGCGGACCGGCTCACGAAGGCCGCTTCTGCTTCGGCCTCAGTGATACCGCTTGCAATCGCTTCAAGTTTGAAGTTGCGAGTCATTCGAGGACCACGTACGGGCCCGGGCGAAAGAGTGTTCACCGAAATCCCCAAGGGACCCACTTCCAAGGCAAGAGTCCGGGTGAGCCCGATGATTGCCATCTTGCTCGCTGAATACGGAGTCCGTCGAATGAGCGGTCGCTTACCCGTCACCGACGCCAAATTAATGATCTGTCCGAAACCGCTTTCGATCATTGCCGGCAGAAATGCACGACACATGAGATACACGCTTCGGACGTTCACATGGAAAACCTCGTCCCACTCCTCCGGGAGAATGTCGGTAATCGGCGCCACCGGTCCTGCGATTCCTGCATTGTTGATCAGGATCGAAACAGGGAGACTCACTGATGCCCGAAGCTGATCAACGGCTTGTGGGTCGGATACGTCGCAGACCTCCACTGACGATGGTCCGGCTAGAAGACTGGCAGTCTCCTTAAGACTTGCTTCGGTGCGTCCCGCGAGAATCACGTGAGCTCCTTGCGCGCTCAACGACAGGGCTATCGCACGGCCAAGTCCATTGCCCGCTCCAGTGACCAGCGCCACCCGTCCAGAGATTTCAGGAAGTGGGCCCACGCTCACGTAACGATTCCGTCAAGCCAGTCGGGAACTTTATTCAAGGACTCCATTGCGCGGATGTCACCGGAGCGCGCATGACCTTCGAACGACTCTACGCGCGAAGCTCTCCCACATCGAATGCCCAATTCGGCACTACTAGCCGAGTCGCGCACCTCCTGATAAGTAACAGTCCTGAGAAACTTGCCCACCCACAAGCCGCCGGTGTAGCGAGCTGCTCCTCGCGTGGGTAGCACATGATTGGTTCCAATCACCTTGTCTCCGTAGGACACGCAGGTCCCCTCCCCTAGAAAAAGCGCACCGTAGTGGTTCATGTGCTCCAGGGCCTCACGAGGATTTTGGGTGAGGATTTCCACGTGTTCGGACGCATAGGAGTCCGCTACTGCATACGCCTCTTTCAGATCGGCGACAACGATCACCTCACCGTAATCACGCCAAGCCGGTTCGGCGAAGTCACGAGTGGGCATAGTCGGCAAAATCTTGTCCACAAGCGCGATCACTTCGAGAGCTAGTTCATGCGATGTTGTTACCAATACCGCAGGGGAATCGGGGCCATGCTCTGCTTGGCTGAGTAGGTCGACGGCAACTGTGAGTGGACTAGCCCATTCATCAGCAACAACAAGGATCTCCGTTGGGCCGGCAACCAAGTCAATACCGACGCGTCCCGCCAACTGCCTCTTTGCCTCGGCAACATACGCGTTTCCGGGCCCAGCGAGCAGATGAACTGCATCGATGGACTGGGTCCCAAGCGCGAGCGCGGCGACAGCTTGGACTCCACCCATCAAGTAGATCTCGTCAGCCCCAGCCATTGACATCGCAGCAACGGTGGCCGCTGGAATCTCTCCCCGGATAGGTGGAGTGCATGCTGCAACCCGTGACACTCCGGCAACCTTTGCAGTCACGATGGTCATGTGCGCACTAGCAACGAGGGGATAGCGACCTCCGGGTACGTACGCCCCCGACGCAGCGATGGGGTTGTGTCGATGTCCGAGAAATACCCCAGGCAATGTTTCGACTTCCAGATCCAAAAGCGTGCCGCGCTGGTGCTGGGCAAATGAACGTACCTCGGCCTGCACCCATCGAATGTCGTCAATGACCTCGTCAGGAAGAGTAGCGACTATTCGATCAATCTCTTCGGGCGCCAGCCGGAAAGATTCGGGCGACCACTTGTCGAATTGCTCAGAGTATCTCCGCAGCGCGACATCACCCTCGGACTCGACTTCGGCGATGACGCGCTGGACAGTCTCCCGGACCGAATCATCTGCAACTGCACGTGCTTTGCTCGGCTGCGCCTCTTTGAGTTTCAGCATCTGTCACTCCCCGCCAGAGTTGATCGGGAGCGGAGCGTTTGCCGACTCCTTCAATTCCACTGTGGTGAATGCCAACTCTGTGTCCCCAACATTCCCGAGATCATGGATCATCGAATCACCCTCACCATACGAAAAAAACATCGTGTCGCCCACCTCATAGTGAACCAATTCAGCCTTGCCGCCCACCGAATGTTGCAGGCTTGTGCCAGCGCTGATTGCAGTCCAGAAGTAGTCCAACACATGGCGATGGGCTACATAACGCTCCCCAGGTTGCAACCGGATACTCCACACGCGGATGCGCTCATTTTCGAAGAGGAGTTCCCCGCCAACCCGACCGTTATTCACGTTGACAGCAAAATCTCTGCGAATGTCGGCAGGCCAGTCATCCTCTTTAGTGGAGAGAAGTTCCCTTCGCGGCTGATGTCCAGGTGTGTATTCGGTCATGACCCATCTCTGTCGATGACCGGAAGCAGCAAGAACGCCGGGCGCTCCGGGTCGGTGTAGAGATTCACGCGACCACCGAATGTCTCAACGGGACGATCCGTCGTATCGTCATGTAGGAAGGGCCCACACCCCTTGAGGTCATTCTTGAAGTTAGAAAGTCGCGCTGGCTTTGCCTGCGGGTACTCATAATCCTTGCCCCGAATAGTGAGCGCGATACGCGAACCAGCCGGAATTACCAGACAGGTAGGCAATATCTCGACATCGAGCTCATAAATTTCGCCTGGTGTTAGCGGCTGGAGCTCATCGTGAGTGTGATACGGGCGGTAAGGAGTGCTCAACTTACGATCCAACTTGCGGTGCGATCCACGAAGCCAACCCTGTGCGATCGGGGTGTACGGATCAATAGCTCCTTGGAACACCACCTCATTGCCCGCTGGATCAAACACCCGAACCACGGCAAAAATGTCGACATCGTCCGTGGATGAGGACACGAAGATCTTCAGCGCAGATGGGCCGGTGATCTCGGTGTCCTTTGCGAGTGGTTCGGTGAAGAAGGTAAGACCTTCACCAAGGGCATCGTAGGAAGCGCTCTGCTCTGAGTCAGGCTGGGTACCGCCTAGCTCGAGAGTGCCGGGATTGAGAAACAGCGGAGTCCACTTTGTTCCTTGCAACGGCCATTCGGCCTCTTCGCGAAGGGTAAAGGTCCCGTCAATGTGCCGAACATTCAAGAGGACTGGTGGCTGCTTGCTCCACCCGGTGTCTTCTCCTTTGAGGAAGTGGCCAAAGAACTTCTTCTGCAATGCAACGCCGTAGTCGGTGTAGAAGTGAGTCCAATGCTCAATACCATGCATCTCCAGCCACTTCTGAGAAGAAGCTGATCGCACGAATCCCTCAACGTTTCCTCTCAGGTGCAGACCCTGACCACCCCAGTTGCCTGCGCTGAAAAGTGGCACAGTGATCTTGTCCCAAGCACCGGAACGTTCACGGTGGTACTCGTCATCTAGCGGGTGCGCCAGAATCGCGTTGCCAAAGTCAGAAAGATTCCGCGCGAGTTCTTCATCTGAAAGAGTCTCAGGCCCACACACGAGTTCCCCAGTGTTGGGATTAACTGGACCGCGCTCTCCAAGACCGTATTGCACAGTCTTGACCTGCATGTCGTACCAATTGGCCCAGAAGGTCGAGACGATGCCACCGTGATGAGTGGCGTCGCGGTACCAGTCGGAAGAACCTTCCCAGATACACATAGCTGCCAGATGAGGCGGCTGCAACGACGCTACTTGCCACTGATTCATCCCGTAATACGAGATACCGTTGATGCCCACCTTGCCACTGCTCCAAGGTTGTACTCCGGCCCATTCAATGCATTCGTAGAAATCGCGTGTCTCATCCGGCGAGAAGTGATCAATGAAGCCGGGAGACCTTCCAGCGCCGCGCGAATCGACACGCACACACACGTAGCCGTCTGGAACCCACTTTTCGGGATCAACGACTTCCCAGTTCTGATATTTGTTGCTTGATCCAGCCGCCACATCCGGATGCTTCTCGACCATTCGGTTCCATGCAGAGGGATAACCCTCCTGAAACGGCAGACCCTTCGCGTAGGGGCCATACGTGATTATCACGGGATACTGACCATCCTCAATGGGCCGGTAGATATCGGCCCGGAGAACCAGACCGTCGCGCACCGTAATAGGTACGTCCCAATCAATTCGCATTCCGTCTTTCACTTCACTGACCACGCCACTTGCGTCCTTCATTGCCGCTTCCTCATTCCGAAGTCGAATTGATTGAAGTTGATAATCTTGCTGCCTCCGCCATTCCTGACGGAGGCAGCAAGAATTTGATTACGGGACGTACGAAATCGCGTCACCCACGATGTGACATCCGGGAGCGATCATTGGGCTGCCATTGACGCGATGCATGGAAACTGCAGGCGGATCAATGGGGAATGCGTTTGCCAGCTCCTGCGCTGCAGGTGCCAGCATGTTCCAGCCGTCCATGAACACCTTTAGCCGGCAGAGGTTCGCGAGGTTGGTTCCTGCAGCGGCCGAGATCGCCTCGATCTGTGCAAGTATCGCTCGCATCTGCGCCGCACCCTGATCGACATAGCGCTCGAATCCGGGTGGCGTGCGGGTGGAGAGAACGCCCTGCGAGTTCACTGCACGCAAGGTGCTGAAGAACAGGAAGTTACCTACCTTCACGGCCTGTGGCTCGTGACCGAATGGCGTAGGTGCCTTGTCGGTCTTGATGGTCACTGGCTCCAAGTTGGAGTCGTTGGTCAGCAGATCCATGGTCACTTCGAAGCGCCATCCCTTGCCCCCGAGACCCGAGTATGGGATCACCGTTCGTGCTGGGGGATTCTTCGGGAACCACTTCTTCCACACTGCATCCATGGACGAGAAGTCGGCAGGGTGCCCGATGTAGACCGTGGCATTTACGCAACGCTCGATGGATGAACCTGCAACTTCTGCGATGGCCGCTTGCTTTTCCAAAGTGAGGTTGACCTGCTCGGCCATCTCATCGCCGTACCAAAGGTATTCGTTCGGACGAGTACGAGGATCAGTCGCACGTGGCTCGCCCATGTGCTTCTCGCTCATCCAGTCGCCCTGCCAGTCGGTGGGGACCTCGCCGGCCAACTTGACCCAATCGCCAAAGCGAATCGCAGGTGCGTATCCGGCTAGCGGAGAGGCGACGCCGCCGGGAACCTCGAAGCGCTCCTTCTTTACGCCAGGCGAACCGATCAAGTCGACCTGAAGATCGACACCCGGGATGGGCAGGTCGGTAACACCAAAGCCCACCGACGGGGGTCGGGCTTCGTCAATGTACTCATTGCGTGTCTCCAGGTACGGAGAGATGGAGATGCCTTTAGCCCAGGTGTCTCTGGTCGTATCGAAATCCTGCTGAGTCGGGTGATCAGCACGGAAGAACTGCTCGATCCGGATGGGGTCGGTCTTGATGTCTGCGCCTGCGGCTTCGAAGATTTTGGCTAATCTCTGCAACGTGGCATGCGACTGCTGACGCAGACGGGCGTTGTCGTATGACGCAGGCCGGTACAACGCATCGGGATCGGTGAACCCTACGGAATCAACGGGGCTCTCGAAATCCGTCGGCATGGTTCCTGAGCAGAAGAGCCAGCCTCCGGCAAGAATGCCAGGACTAGAGAACTTCGGCGCAAAACCGGGCTTGGGCAGACCGGGAGCGTCAATGGCCTTACGACCAGGACTGGGCTTGTCTGACATGTTCATCTCCTTAGGCGGTTAGTTGCTATGACGATCAGATATCTGGACCGAAAAGACCAAAATCGAAGGTGGGGTCTCCGGGTTCCCAACTATTTTCGAACTGTGAACGCGCTCCCATCTCACGGACTCTGTTGAATAGATTGCGACCGATCTCCAATTGAGCGGGCTCCCAGTTGGCCAAAGCTTCGGTGACGTCGAATTGTGACTTCTCTAGGTGTTCTGCAAGTGCGAGCCCGTCACTGACTGCCTTGGCCGTCCAAGCAGCTGCATGCGGACGAGAAGCGAAGGCCGCGTCCCCTATGAGCGCCACACGCCCATAGGCCATGCGATCTGCGATCGTGTCTTGCATTATTTGGATGTAGGGCTGTGCAGTCTTTACGACCACTTCCGAGGCAACCGCCGGCAGCAAAACTTCAGCATCGATCCTGACCTGATCAACAAACTCTTGCTTAACCTCACCCGCTTGAACGGACACTGAGCAGAGCCGGCCTTTGCGATCAGTGACCATGCTGGTGAATTCATCTCCTGCCGGAATGTTTCGGTACCAGACAAAGTTCATGAGCCGCTCGCCTACGCTCAACTGTCCATCAGGTCCTGGAATGGGATAGAGGATTATGTGCGTGTTCTCACCCACGTAGTACGACATCGAATCTGCCAACGCCGTCAACGTGGTCGAAGTCAGAAGCGACTCCTCCACAGTCCCGCGCCAGCCTATGTAGCCTGCGTACTCTGGTTGGGTCTGTGGTGAGAGACGCGCCCTTCCGACCGAACTGATTCCGTCCGCGAAGATGACAAGGTCGGCCGAGCACACTGATCCATCTTCGAAAGTGACAACAGCTTCATGCTCATCCTGAGCTACATCTACAGCCGTAGCCCCAGCGTGGTAGCTGGCGCTTCCGAACGTAGCCAGCAAAGCCTTGTGAAGCGTGGACCAGGATGTGTTATGCCAGACCTTCTGCCGATTGCTTACGACGTTGCCGTCGCGGTCAAAGTAGCGCAGAAAATCTGTACGAGTACTCACGCGATCAAGCGGTAAACCGAGAGTGCCTGAGAACCAATCAATCACATTCTGCTGCAGCACGATGCCACCGCCGCGACTCTTCATCTCGGTCGCGGAGCGTTCAAAGACCTCGACGTGGCAACCTAGCGATCGCAACTCAATGGCGGCAGTGAGACCAGCCACTGAT
The DNA here is from genome assembly GCA_903850745.1 of uncultured bacterium. Lineage (GTDB taxonomy): Bacteria > Actinomycetota > Actinomycetes > S36-B12 > S36-B12 > CAINMH01. The sequence continues at coordinate 12,343 of CAINMH010000066.1, read as the reverse complement.
CCACCGACAATCGCCACTGTCAATGGCACAGACTCAATCCTCAAGTATCGCCACCGCCCTTGTCGGGCCGCCATGGGCGCCGCGCAACTTCAGCGGGAAGCCAGCAAAAACAAATCTGCGGTTGACCACTTTGTCCAAGTTGGCAAGATTTTCGTAATGCGTGACGTGCGCATGACGACACATCATGTGGCAGGGATAGGTCTTGCTGACGGGATTGTCCGGCGTCGGAGAGTCAACACCGAAAGTCTTCACCCCACGATTCAGGATCCACTCACTCGCAGTCGTCCCTAGACCGGGAAACAAGGAGAGATAGTCGCGTTGGCCGGCATAACGATTCCACGTGCCTGTGTGCAGCAGGAGAATGTCCCCGGGCTGGACCCGCAAACCAGAAGCCGCTTCCGCAGCATCGAGATGCTCCGCGGTGATGTCTGTCTGGGCAGGTACGTGCGAGACGTCGAGGCAGATACCAGGACCGTAGAACAGATCTAGGTCCATCTGATCAATGGTCTGTGCGGTCGGGTCCGGATCTAAATGAGAGAACGAATCCACGTGAGTGGGTCCATTGTCGTTAAACATGACGCCTTTGGTCTGGAAGGAGAACCCACCCTCGAATCGAAGAGCCGTCTCCTCGTGCGAGGCATGATCGAAGAAAACAGTCTTGGAGTGACCGGGGTAGACCATCATCCCCTCATAGATGTCCTGTGACAGATCGACGATCATCGTGCTCCTTTGAGAATGTTGGATTGGTGTCTGTGGCTGGGCGCAACGAGTGCGCCCAGCCACAGACATGTCGAACTACTACTTCTTCAGGCTGTTCAGGTCAACCTTGTCGGCTGAACCCGGGACGCCAAGGACGTCAATTCCGGGCAGAACGATGGTGCCGTTCTCAAGTTCCATCTTCATCTCATCAACCTTGGCTCGCACGTCCGCGGGGACGACACTCTCCAGGTTGTAGTAAGGAGCGAGCGCCATCCCATCGCCCCAGCTGGTCATCACAGACTCTGAAGTCCACGTGTCACAAGCGACATCCGACACGAATTCGCCGGTGATGAGATCCAAGCCGTAGAGCACACTGGTGAGCACTACCTCAGGAGCCTGATCGTGCTTATCGTTGTACTGAGGAATGACGTAGTGACCTGGTGTCTCACCCATCACCTTGAAGATGCCCTGCGTCGCCTGATCTGTGGCCGAGAAGATGATCTCAGCTCCAGCAGCCTTCATCGCAGTCGCAGCAGCGCCTGCCTTTGCGGCATCGGTCCAGGTATTGATGTACGTACGCTGGGTCTTGATGTCGTTCTTGGCGTAGCGAGCACCGAGCGCGAAGCCCTCCATCTCCGAGGTGAGAGCGGGGAATTCGAATCCGCCGATGGTGCCGACCTGGCCCGAGGTGTTGATGAGACCAGCGAGGTAACCTGCCACAAACGAGCCAGCCCACAGTTCGGGCAATTTGGCGCTCTCGTTCGCCGTCGGCGCATCAATGAGACCAACTTGACCAAAATAGGTGTCTGGGTACTGCGCCGCTAGCTTGTTGGTCACGTCGACCATCGAGGCATTGGCATTGATGACAAGGTCGTAACCTTCAGCGCCGAACGCGTTTCCGGCCTGCTCGTAGTCTCCGGGCTCGTTGAGATTGTCAGACACAGCGAGCTCGCCGCCAATTGCGTCTGTCGCCTCCTGCGCTCCCCTGGCGACCGCTTGTCCCCAAGAACCATCGTTTGCGGTACCAGGCGTGAGCAGAGCAACCTTGATCGGCTTGCAGCTAGGCGGAGCTGACGTGGTTGGGGCGGCCGATGTGGTCGGAGCCGGTGCAGAGGAACTGCCTCCCGACGATCCACCCGAACAAGCAGCAAGAAGCATTGCTCCCGCCGCAATTGCTATGGAACTTTTCACAATCAGTTTCACGGTAAATCCTCCATTGTGTGGTGACATGAACAAAGCGGGCGGGGCTTAGACCTTGAACTCCTTTCCCATCGCGGCCGGATAACGTGCCTTCCGCCAGACGGCAAGGGCGACAAGAGTGGCGATGTACGGGAACGCGACCCAGAAATATCGCGCGCCCCCCGAAGCGAAGGGAAGTTGCTCGCTGTAGAACTGCAGAGAGGCAGCCACGCCAAAGAAGATTGAAGCCAGCAAGATCCCGTAGGCAGAGAAGCGACCGAGGACTACCATCGCAAGAGCGATGAATCCAGCCCCGCTAGTTACACCGGGCAGGAAGATCCCGCTCTCTGCTAGCACAAGCGCTGCTCCACCCAGGGACGCGAGGACGCAACCGATCCCTAGTGCTATCCACCGTAGGCGCATTACGGGAACACCGTTTTCGTAAGCGACCAAGGGTATCTCGCCAGCCGCCTTGATGCGCAATCCAAACCACGTTCGATTAAGCAGCAGCGAGACGCCGACCACGATGATGATTGCCGCATACACAACAATGTTTTGGTTGAAGAGGATTGGCCCCAGGATCGGAATGTCGGTGAGCGGGCCGAAGGAAACCTTCGGAAGCGCGCGGACCTGGCCGACGTCGCCTTCGAAGCGCGTAAACAAGGTCGCCGTTAAGCCAAATGCGAACAGATTGAAGAGCAAGCCAGTAACGATCTGTTCAGTCTGTCGCCACAGGTAAAGAGCACCCAGAATCGCCCACGCGCACAGTCCGGCAAGGAGCCCGAAGCCAAAGGCGAGCGCGAAATTCCCCCAGAGCTGGTAAGTGAATGCCGCACCGAAGGCGCCAAAGAGCATGACGCCTTCTAGCCCAACATTGAGGACACCCGATCGTTCGTTAACGAGTTCACCTAAAGCGGCCAGCAGGACCGGCATACACAACGCCAGCGACGCGGCGAGGAGGGTCACGATGAGAGCCATGTCAGCTACTCCCCCGACGTGATCGCGTCGCCAGCAAAAGCAGCACGCACACAGAGACGGCCACGAGGGAGACTGTGGGAGAGACCTTCGAAACTGCCGCGAGCGTATTGCCACCGACGCTAATCATCGCGAAGGCGATCGCTCCGAGCGGCAGTAATGCCGGTCGCAGAGCGATCAGCAGAGCCGCGGCTATACCGACATATCCGTAGCTTTGGCTGATATCAAGAACGAGAGCGCGATTGACCACGAGGATAAGCACGGCACCAGCAAGTCCCGCCGCCGCGCCGCCAAGGAAGACAGAGATGACCCGGGTCCGAACCGGGGCGTATCCGAAGCGCAGCGAAGCCATGGGGCTCTCCCCAGTGGCCTTAATCCGGAAACCGAAGTTGGTACGTTGGATCAGCCACCAGGCCAGCCCCCACACAATGACGGCGAAAAGGACAGCCCACGGTGTGCTCCCAAACTTTCCAAAGAGGGGGAAATTGGTTGCATCTGGGATAGAAATCGTCTGTGGAGCCACCTTGTCGGGCCAGACGGTCGAGGTGAAGTACTCTGCGACCGTAAATGCAACGAAGTTCAGCATGAGCGTGGAGATCACCTCATTTGCACCGAAGCGCTCGTACAAGAACGATGCAATGCCGGCCCACAGCGCACCAGCGACCATCGCCACGACCACGCACACGATCGCTACCCACACTGAGCCGGGCTCGCCAATCGTTAACGCAACTACCGTCGCGCCTGTTGCACCAGCGACGAGCTGACCTTCGCCGCCAAGATTCACGAATCCGGCTCGGAATGGAATAAGAGCTGCAGCAGCCGTCAAGGTGATGACCGCCATGACGGTCAAGGTGATGGCCAGCGAGTACGGGTTCCCGAGCGTGCCGCGCCAGAACGACGGGAAACTAGTGAAGATGTTGATGCCCAAAAGAAAAAGCACAAAGAGAGTGGCACCGACTACAAACACCACTCGAAGTACTACCGTCAACCCGCGACTGGGCCGGGTCATCAAATCGGAGACGGCCATGTCAGTTTGCTCCCGACATAGCCGCTGCAACCACTTCATGACTTGTTGACCTGCGATCGACGAGTAACGCAGCTCGACCCTGGAACATCACAAGAAGGACATCGCCCACCACGAAGGCCTCCTCGAGATCGGCAGTGTTCCACACGACTGCAGTGCCTTGCGCCTGCTGACTGCGGACATCTTCGAGAATAATCGCTGAGCCCATGACGTCGAGTCCGCGAGTGGGGTGCGACAGCAGCAATACGGACTTTGGACCAGTGCTCTCGCGTCCTACGACTGCTCTCTGCTGGTTTCCGCCGCTCAACTTAGAGAGAGCCATTTTGGGTGCGACGGGACGGACGTCGAACTTAGTCAGAATATCTTTGACCAGTTCGATCACTGTCTTTCCACGGGGATTGACGTAGCCGAGCGATCCCCGGCCAGCGTACTCATGGGCTAAGACGTTTTCGGACACAGAAGCAGAACGGAATACATCCCATTTGAGGCGGTCCTCGGTGACGGCCCGCAGACCCGATTCGTACCGAGCGCGCGGCCCCAGCTGCGCAATGTCTTTGCCATTAAGAGTGACCGCACCGGTGCACGGCTGCAGACCGGCGAGGGAATCCATCAGGTAGGACTGGCCGTTCCCTTCGACCCCGATGACCGCGAGCACCTGTCCTGCCCGAACAGTGAAACTCACATCATCGACTCGCACGCGACCATCACTGCCGATGACGCTGATACCGGACACATCGAGCACAACATCACCTAGGCGTTCAGCCGCGGCAGAGACAGTTTCGAGTTCCTCTTCGGCGTGGATACGCGCCTCATCACCGAACATGGCACTCAACAATGCAGGGCGAGGTGGGCAACTGTCTTGGCTCAGAACAGTTCGGCCTCCACGCATGACGGTTACCCGCTGCGCATACCGCTCGACCTCGCGAAGCTTGTGGGTGATGACGACAATGGACTTACCTTCATTCGCCAAATCTGCCAGTCGCGAGTACAGCCGCTCAATCTCGATTGGCCCCAAGACGGCCGTCGGCTCATCAAGAATGAGGATCTGCGCTCCGACGTACAGCAATTTGGAGATCTCAAATCGCTGAACCTCGTCGACTGCAAGGTCCTTGATCAGGGTTCTGTCAGGGTTGGGAAAGCCCTCCTCGCGGAGAAAATCCAACGCATCACGACGCTGTCGGCTGGTCAGCCAACGAAAACTGCCCCCCGGCACTGTGAGAAGAAGGTTGTCCAGCAAGGTGAAGTCTGGAATGACGCTGTAATGCTGATGCACCATGCCGATCCCCGAGGCGACGGCATCTTGGGGATTACGGAGAGTTTTCGGCACACCGTCTAAGGAGATAACGCCGGCGTCTGGTTGCAATTCGCCACTCAGCATCCGCATGAGAGTCGTCTTCCCTGCCCCGTTCTCGCCGACCACGGCATGGACCTCGCCGGCGAACACCGATAGGGAAACAGAGTCATTCGCGCGGAGGTCCCCGAAGACCTTGGTGACGTCGCTCGCTTGGAGCGCGGGCGCGCGCCCCATCAGCGAATCAGTCGTCATGCCCGGTCATCTCCTTTGCCGTGTTCTGAGGAGGTTAGCCGCGCCACGCGCCCTAGGAAGTGTCTGTAAGGACAGCATTCCTGCAAATCACTGTCACATCCGACATTTGCGGGCCATAATGACCGAACCCGCACAGTGAACCGCTAAAAGTGCTAGCCAGACCGATCAGGAGTGAGCCGTGGATCAACCCTCAGACTCAAGTGGTCTGTCCCAACGAGAGTTGGCCCGATGGTTCAGTGGGGTACATGCATTCATCACTGCGGTGAATCGGCCAGCAAGTCTGCGCGAACTTCTCGACTTGGTAACCGCAACAGCGTGCGACCTCACAGGTTATGAGTTCTGCAGCATTCTCTTGGTTCACCCCGATCAGCGTCGGCTGATGATGGAGGGGGCCCACGGGTTGAGCACCGAGTATGTCTCCCGACTCAATGAGCAAGTCCCCATCACGCTGACCACGAATCCGCGAGGTGAAAGTCCTTCGACTCGTGCGTTCCTCACCGCTCAGGCGGTCGTCTTGAATGACATCCTCAAGGATCCACTCATGGAGCCATGGTGGCCACTTGCCGAGCAGCAGGGCTACCTCTCAATGGTGTCTGTACCGCTTCTACTCAAAGGACAACCCTTTGGCGTGCTCAACTGTTACTCAGCCGAGCGTCATAGCTTCACAGATTCGGCGGTAGAACTGATGGGGATTCTCGCCAATCAGGCTGCAGCAGCGATCGAGGCGATCCATCTAAGAGACGGACAGCGAGAATTCATCGAAAACCTCGCGCGCGTCAATGAGTCGCTACGTGAGCAAAGTGCGCTTCTCCAGAAGTCTGACGAGATCCATAAACGTATGAACGAGGTCGCCATCGGAGCGACAGGAATTGACGGACTGACAGAATCATTGAGCACATTGCTCAATCGCCAGGTCTTCATTGACGACGAATTCGGTCAGATGGTCTCCCCACTTGGCGCGCGTCCTTCGATGTTGCCGCTTCCAGCTGCCGCGGAGCGCCTTGAGACGCATGGGGACATGCTGCATATTCGAGGTGATGACGACTCGGCATGGATTCTCAGCCCCATTCGCTTTGCCGGGGAAGTCATCGCCCGCCTCTGGATCAACGGGCACCTGCATGAGCTCTCGCAACTCGATCGCCGAGCCATCGAGAATGCCTCGGTCATCGCGGCGCTCGAAATCATCGCTCTACGATCTGCTCGAGACATCGAATGGCGCCTTCAAGGCGAAGTGATTGACGTCCTACTCAATGACCATCCCAGTACATTCGAATCGCTGCCCGGGAGAGCGTCCAACCTCGGCCATGATCTCAGCCGACCCCAATTCGTAGGCGTCATACATTTGGGCACAGATCGTGAGGCACCTGGCAAGTCTGCGGCACAGGTAGCTCGCAAAGCGAAGGCAGCCGCACAGGCGGCCGTCCGCAACATCACGCCCCGCCCCGTAATCGCGGTCCGCGACCCACACCTCATCGTCCTGATCGCAGAGACATCATCAACCAACCCTCAGGCAGAATTCGAACGCATCCGTTCCTCAGTTGCTAAGGCGATCGACACCCCGACATTGCGAGCTGTCGTCGGATCTAGAGCCGTTGACCTCAAGGAAGTTGGCAGCACAATTCGGATGGAGCGCGGCGCACATTCGCTGATGGCTTCTCGTAGCGGAGGGGCATTGACGGTAGCCCTTGAGGACCTAGGCGTGTTGGGTCTGCTCCTGCAACTAGACGACCCAATGCAGATCTCAGCTTTTGCGCAAAGTCGCCTCGCCCCTTTGCAAAATTACGATCAGCTGCGTTCGACAGCTCTCGTGGAGACCCTGCGAACGTTCTTCGCACATCAGTGCAGCGTCGCAGCCACAGCAAAGAGCCTCTACCTACATCCGAATTCAATAAAAATGCGCTTACGAAAGATTGAGTCGGTGCTCACGGTCAGCTTGGCTAACCCAGACGACCTCCTGGATCTGCGCACCGCACTTCTCGCTGAAGAGGTGGCCCGATCATAGGGTTCATGACGCAGGGTGATCGACCTGTTAATTTCGGAAATGTTGGTGCTGTAGCCGCTGGTCATCCCCTCGCCGTGGAAGCAGGCCTAGCCGCACTGCGCCTCGGTGGATCCGCTGCTGATGCGGCTGTCGCTGCTTCCTTCGCGCTTATGGTGACACTTCCCCAAGCCTGTTCGCTTGGCGGCGACGCCATGATCCTTGCGCGCAATCCCAACGGAGTCACCGCCTTTAACGGGAGCGGATCCGCGCCGCTTCTATGGTGTCCGCCGGTGGCAGCGAGCGGCGCTGCCACTGCGACCGTTCCCGGGGCAGTCCACGCATTATTCGCCATGCACGAACAGTTCGGGCGCCTTCCTTGGCCCATGCTCCTCACCGCAGCAATCACTCTTGCGGAGCAAGGGTTTCCCGCATCTGAGGAGCTCGCGGCAGCGACAGTTCGTAATCAGGAATTACTCTCAAAGTCGACGTGGCCAGTCTCTTGCTTGCAAGCCGGTGACGTTCTCAGGAATGACCCTCTGGCGCACACGTTGAGGCAGTTGGCCGATGGTGGAGCAGCGGAGTTCTACCAAGGAAGCACAGCGCATCAATTGGTCACCGCCCTTCGGGCTCGTGGATCGCTGATGTCGGCAGAGGATCTATCGAGCCACGTCACGCCCTCGCCAGAACCGGTGAGCGTGCAGCTTGGTGCTGCTCGACTCACGGTGCAGCCACCCGTGTCACAGGCGATCCTCGGCGTGATGGCACTCGTGTCGATGCAAGACGTACCGGCGCACGTGCCACGAGAGTCACTTCTCGTGGAGGCAATGGGCAACGCTTTCCAGTCACGAGAACTCGTCATGACGACTCCCGTTGACCAACTACTGGCCACTGCAGTCGCACCGACGGGGCAGCGCGTCACTCGGGCCAGTAGCGCCACTGGCGGCAATCACACAGCCGCCGTCACGTGTGTCGACGCAGAGCAAAACGTGATCTCACTTCTGGTCAGCATCTATCAAGAGTTTGGGTGCTTTGAGTACATTCACGAACTCGGCTTCTTCGTCAATAACCGACTCAAAGGTGCCGACCTCGCACCCCTTTCAGAAGACCGTCGACCGATACACACCCTGTCACCCATGATTCTTGAGACGCCAGAAGTTGTTATCGCTCTCGCTACTCCCGGCGCAGACGCACAGGTGCAGGTTCTCGCGCAGGTCATCGACGACATCCTCGCCCACGGGAGTGACATCGGAGCCGCGATCGATTCGCCCCGATGGCGGCTGCAAGACGGCGACCTGCTGTGCGAAGAGGGCATGGCCCCAGAGCGAATCTCTAGTTTCGAACAAGTTGGCCACGAGGTACATCCACTGCCATTCGGACACATGAACTTCGGCGCAGTCGCTGTCGCTGGTTTTGCAGACGACCATCCATTTAGCATCGCGGACCGCCGTCGCTCCTACTCGGCAGACGCCATCTAACCCTCTGCGAGCATGCGAGTCTTAGGGCGTACACGGAGCCTGCGCTGTAGGTTGGGAGCGTGAGCGGGTTCCTTGCGTTTTGTGTTGGCACCGCGGCCTTTGCCGTGGCCTTCGCTGTTCTGCGACTCAACGATTTTTGGCGCGATGACACTAACGGCTGGTGGCTATGGGTCGCCGGCGCGAGCGCCGTCGGCGGCCTATTTGGCGTGTGGGTCTTCGCCGCACGCAAACGACGTACACCACGCACTCAATCACCCAACTAACAACACTCGAAGGGCTCTTTTCGTGAGCAGTATTGATCACTGGATTAATGGACGCCTCGTCGCATCTGAGTCCGGCCAGACATCGCCTGTATACAACCCAGCAACCGGTGCGGTGACTGCTCACGTGGGTCTCGCATCCTCAGCAGAGGTTGATGCTGCAGTCACCGCTGCCAAGAATGCGTTCCCGGCATGGCGCTCCACCAGCCTGTCTCGGCGCGCTGAAGTCATGTTCAATTTTCGTCAATTGGTCAACGAGAACCGCACCTTTATTAGTGAGCTTATTTCTCGCGAACACGGCAAGGTGCCTTCTGATGCCGCGGGCGAACTCGCGCGCGGCCTGGAGAACGTCGAGTTCGCTTGTGGAATCCCTGCGATGCTCAAAGGCGGCTACTCGGAGTCAGTGTCGACCGGTGTCGATGTCTACTCGATCCGCCAGCCGCTAGGCGTGGTGGCCGGCATCACGCCGTTCAACTTTCCGGCGATGGTCCCCATGTGGATGTTCGCCAATGCCATTGCTACCGGCAATTCATTTATTCTCAAGCCCAGCGAAAAGGATCCGTCAATTTCGCTCTATCTGGCCGAGCTTCTTGCACAAGCCGGAGTTCCCGATGGCGTATTCAATGTCGTGCAAGGCGACAAGGTGGCCGTTGACCGAATTCTTCAGCATCCCGATATCGCAGCGGTGTCATTTGTTGGCTCGACTCCTATTGCGAAGTACATCTACACGACGGGCACAGCAAACGGCAAGCGAGTCCAAGCGCTCGGTGGAGCCAAGAACCACATGGTCGTATTGCCAGATGCCGACATCGAGATGGCGGCAGATGCCGCTGTGTCGGCAGCGTACGGATCGGCCGGTGAGCGTTGCATGGCGATCTCGGTGGTAGTGGCCGTGGGTGACGTAGGTGACCCACTAGTCGATGCGATCGCCAAGCGACTGCCTGCGATCAAAGTGGGTCCGGGCACAGACCCGAGCAACGAGATGGGTCCGGTTATCACCGCAGAGCATCGCGACAAGGTCGCGGGCTACCTCGAAGGCGCACCTGGTGAAGGAGCAACAGTCGTTGTCGACGGTCGCACAGCAGATCTGCCCGCTGATGGGTTCTTCATCGGTGTCTCACTGATCGATAACCTCAAGCCCGACATGAAGGTCTACCAAGAAGAGATTTTTGGTCCAGTACTCGGTGTCATTCGTGTCGCAACGTTCGACGAGGCAGTCGCATTAATCAACGAGCACCAGTACGGCAACGGCACAGCGATCTTCACCCGCGACGGTGGCGCCGCGCGTCAATTCCAATTTGAGATCAACGTCGGGATGGTCGGCATCAACGTCCCGATTCCTGTGCCGGTCGCCTACTACAGCTTCGGCGGTTGGAAGTCATCTATCTTCGGAGACAGCAACATTTATGGGCCGGCCGGAGTCGATTTCTACACACGCACTAAGACAGTCACATCGCGATGGCCAGATCCGGCTACTTCATCAATCAATCTCGGCTTCCCGGAAACGCGCTGATTCTCACAGACCGATAATGGCGGCGACCAACAGTGAACCAACGAGTCCTACGAGCACCACAATCGTGACAAGGCGACGCATGCGGGCGTTCATGCTCACTACTTGCTTTCGGGATTGACGGAGTCTTCTTCCGTGACTTCTGCTGCTTCGGTTGCTTCGATTACTGCAATTATCTCGACAACCGGCTCATCGATTACCGACTCTTCGGCAACTGGCTCTTCAACAACGGACTCTTCGACAACTGGCTCTTCGATGACCGGTGGCTCGTAGGTACGCAAATCGACGAGGTCGAGATCAACTCGAAGTTCCTCTGGCTCGGGCTCGATCGCCGTTGCCTCCGAGTGAGCACCGCAACCGAAGTCGAGCGCGACAACTTGGCCGTCGGCCGGTGACAGCTCCTGCGCGCACAAACCGAAGGCCTGGCCGAGCGGTCCGCCAATGGTGACAAGGTAGCCGCACGACGAGCAGGCACCGGGTGCGGAGATTGCCATGGATGACTGCGAGCCACGATCACCTTCAGCCCAACGATTGGCCGCTTCCAAAAGCGCGTCCGCTGACAGCACTCGCGCGCGCCCAAGGCCCAACTCCCACTGGCTCGGCTGCAACGGCGACTGGGATGACACGCCTTCGAGATCGTCAAGATTTGTGTAACCTGGCACGAGCGCAGGGTCGGCGATCCGATGGGGCAATACGTCACCCACACCTAAATCACCGGGGAGAACTCGATCGGCCCACGGCACCCATGCGGGCGCAACGAGACTCTCTGGACCCGGCATCAACAGCACCTCGGCGATGGTGATCTCAGACGCATCCGTTGCGCGAACAAGGGTCACCGACCAGCGCCACCCCGGATATGCCGACGACAAACATTCGAACTGATGCGACACCACGCCTTCGGCGTCGGCAACCACTGTTAGGTGCGCACCGACGGTGCCCTCCGGAGCATCGGTTTCGGCGGCTTCGCGTGCGAGGTCGATCGCTGCAGCGGCAATGGCGTCAAGAACTACAACAGTCATCTACGGCTCGAGATTGTCTGCTACCGCACGGAGCACCGCGGCAACCTTGCTGGCTTTGGCATCGACTGGGTAGCGGCCGCGGCGCATGTCATTGGAGACCGAATCGAGCATCTTGATCAGATCCTCTAGCACGACGGCCATGTCATCGGCCGGTTTGCGGCTGCTTTTCGTGAGCGACGGCGGCGCCTCGAGCACGGTGAGGGAAAGGGCCTGCTTGCCACGGCGACCGTCGACAACGCCGAACTCCACTCGGGTGCCCGGCTTGATCGTCGTCGATCCAGCTGGCAGCACGGAGGCATGCAGGAAGACGTCCTCACCGTCGTCGGACGCGAGAAAGCCGAAGCCCTTCTCGTCGTCGTACCACTTCACTTTGCCGGTAGGCACGTCCGTCACCCCAATTCGCTACTGCTCCTAAGAGGGTTCAGGGTATCGGCCCAAGGCCTCATGGAGCCAATCCGGGAATGCCCAGATGCCGGGAAGGACCACATCGGCCCCAGCAGCCCACAGGTCTTTGGCAGTAGTCGAACCAGTGGGCACGGCTACTGCGAGGGCTCCAGCGTGCCGCGCCGCCACTACATCGCCCGGATGGTCCCCCACATAGGCCCATGCGCCCTCATCGAGCAGCGTGGCCCCCTTGGCCTCCGCAAAGCGGCTGCCCACCACCAAATCGGCAGG
>CAINMH010000065.1 GCA_903850745.1 uncultured bacterium | reverse complement strand
CGAACTACGACTCCGGGCAGACCATCAACGTTGGCTGCGGCGAGGATCTCCCAATCAAGGAGCTTGCCGAGACCGTTGCCGATGTCGTCGGCTTCACCGGCACCATCGAGTGGGATTCCTCGAAGCCCGATGGCATGCCGCGCAAGCTGCTCGATACCTCCCGCATCAACGCCCTCGGTTGGACGCCGCAGATCTCCCTGCGCGACGGGCTCACCTCAACCTACGCCTGGTACCTCGAGAACGTTGCCTGAGGCCATGGCCGGTAGCTCATCGATGGACTCAAACGAGCCACGTCAGCTCTTCATCGCCGGCCGAAAGTCCGCGCTCATCCGCCTCACCTGCGCAGCGGGAATGCGTCCGGCCTTGCTCGAAGTTCTCAACACCTACGTCGACACCCTTGCCGACGAACCCGGCACCGAGATGTTCATGGTCCACCTTGATCCTGATGACGAGAACAACATCTGGCTCTACGAGACCTTCCTTGACGATGACGCCGCACTCGCACATCGCTCAACCCGGGGATTCGCGAAGCTGATGAACGACATGCCGCCCCTGCTCGAGGGGGCGCCCGCGATCTTGCGCATGGAACCGCTGCGCATGTCTGTCCAGGAGTCCGTGCTCACCGAAGATTGGTCGCTGTAAACATGATTCTCGAAGTTGGCTTCATTCCGATTCTTGAAGACCGCAAGAACGAGTTCGAAGATGTTCTACGGTCGGCAGTTGAGAACCTCTTGGCTGAAGCCGATGGCTTCATCGAGTTCATCGGTCACGGCTGGGGTGTCGAGCGCCCCAATGTCTACATGTTCAGCGTGAAGTGGGTGACCCTCGAGGATCACATTGTCGGATTTCGCGAGTCAGATCTCTTCACCGAGTGGCGTGCGATCATCGGTCCGTTCTTCGACGGTGCACCGTTTGTGGAGCACTTCGAGGCTTAGGTCGATATCGAAAGCGTTTGGCCCGGGTGCTGCCACTGCTACAAATGACAATCATGTAAGTAACAGGCAAGCGAATTCTGCCCGAGAACCCTGTATTCCTCGCCACTCCAACCAATAATCTGTGCGCACTTCCCGCGCATAGGAGTCGACACGTGCACGTATCCATCGTGAGGGCAGTAGCCCGCCGATGGACTGCTCGCCTGCTCACACTTGCCCTGGTGTGCGTCGGGCTTGTCGTCGTTCCCGCGCTTCCGGCCGCCCAGGCCGCCATTCCCGGAAACGACCTTTACACGTGGGGCGCACGGCCGGGCGGGTCAGTCGCGATGATCTATGGCACGCCCGTGCGTGGCAACGGAACAGTCTCGACGAGCAGCACAGCCACCTCGAACCCTGGCGGCGGCGGCACGGTGAACGCTCTCCTCAGTGGCTCTTCGCCTGTCAACAAGATGAGCGTGCTGAATGCCTTCGGCGGCGGCACGATCCGCACGATCTCCGAATCTTCGCGGGCACGCATTACCTACGCAGGCGTAGAGGACTCCTCCGGCCGGTATCGGCTGTACCAATGGAGTGCGAGCTACCTCAACCCCACCGTCTTCTGGACAGCAGCCGTGGGCGAGGAGATCGTCAAGGTAGCCAATTACCTCGATAACTCGAATCGGCATGCCGCAGTGATGATCACGCGGCTCTCAGGCTCGACCCGCGTCTACGTGTGGGGCTCGAACGCGGGCTACTGGACGGGACTCAATACCGCGACCGGCTCTACCTCAACTCCCACCGAGCTCACCGCTCTACGCGGCTTGGGCATGGTCGATGCCGCCGTCGGATTGCTCTCGATGATCGTCGTGGCCGGTGACGGAACGCTGTGGGTGTGGGGCAGCGACAGTTACAACCAACTGGGGCTCACCACTACTACTGCCCAGACCGTACCCGTCAATCTCACTGATGCCGTCGCCGCCGGCGGAAACGCGCCTGCAAATGTCGTCGAAGTCGACATGGGTCACGCTGGCGTAATCGCCCGAACCGCATCACAGATCTACACCTGGGGGTACACCAGCACCTACGCAGGCCGCTCGACAACGCCGAGCTATCCGATCGTCACAAGCCTTACAAGCTGTACGCCGACATCAGCGTCTTTCAGTTCGTATCTCACTAGCTCGACCTTGTATACCTCTGCCGTCGTCGGCTGCTCGGAAGGTGGAGCACGCACGTGGGGCTACAACAACTTCGGCCAACTTGGTGACAATTCCACGACGAACCGGTCAGCGCCTGTGAGCGTTCAGGGACTACCCGCTGGCGTCTCAATCACGAAGGTCGAGGGCGGCACGGCTTCAGCACTCGCCATGACAAGCACAGGCGCCGTGTACGGCTGGGGATACAACCTCTACCGACAACTCGGTATCAGCACTAACTACACGTCACTGGCCAAGAACTACAAGACTGCGCAGCTATCGGATCGCGTCGTACATCCGTCGTCCGGCACATTCTCGATGATGTGGGCCACCGAGTACACGGGCGGAGTGGTTGATTCCGCAAGCGTGATGTACACCTGGGGAGGTGCACCTTACGGTCTGATCGGCAGAGGAACCAAGGGGCCGACCAGCACAGCGACAGGATCTGCCTTCGATCGCCTGGGCGTCGTCGACGGCACGGGCATCGAGATGATGGAATCCACAGCACGAGGCACAGTCGCGGTGCTGAGCGATAACAGCGTTTGGACGTGGGGCTACAACGACGTCAATACCTGGAATAACGGAGACGGTGGCTCAGGCACGCGACTGTGGCCAGGAAAAATCGAACTTCCTTTCGGCGCCAGTGAAACTATCCGGCGGCTGTCCTGCGGTGCGAATCATTGCCTGATCGCCACGAGCGAGGGACGCATCTACGGCTGGGGTGATCAGTCCTACAAGCAGATCATTCCGACAGCTGCCGCGGCAGCGCAGTCGTACAACACGCCAACACTCGTCGCCGACCTTGCCACGGTTCCGCGTATCTCAGCGGGTCGTTACTTCAGTTTGTATCTTGAACCCGGCGTAAGCGGCGGCACCGTCTACGGCTGGGGATACAACGCGAACCGGCAGGCAAGCCCGGATGCAGCAGTCTCGCCGACAAGTCTCACTGCTTTTGCTGCCGTAACGAGCGTCACCAATGTCACCGATATCTCGGCGGGCTGGTATCACTCCTCTGTCATCAAGGCAGATGGCACCGTCGCCTCATGGGGTGCCAACGGTGCGTACGAACTTGGTAATTCGCTCAACACCAACGTCGCCCCGTACTGGAATAGTCCAACTCTGCCCAGCGGTGAGGTG
>CAINMH010000064.1 GCA_903850745.1 uncultured bacterium | reverse complement strand
TGGGACACTTACGTCATGAGTTGGCCCCATCGTCCTCGACGTCTGCGATCAACTGCTGCTATTCGGCGCATGGTCCGAGAGACCCGCATCGACCCTGCGCAGTTGGTCCTCCCCGTCTTCGTGCGTGAAGGCATCGCTTCACCCCGCGAAATTCCCGGCATGCCCGGCGTCGTTCAGCACACTCGCGACTCTTTGCGCATCATTGCGCGATCTGCGGTTGATGCTGGTATCGGCGGCATCATGCTCTTCGCAGTACCAGAACATCGTGATGCGATGGGCACGTCTGCTTGCGATCCCAATGGGATCTTGTCAGTTGCCGTACGGGACGTTCGAGACGTCGTCGGTGACGACATAGTGGTGATGGCCGATCTTTGTCTTGATGAATTCACGGATCACGGACACTGTGGTGTTCTCGATGCACGGGGCAACGTCGACAACACAGCAACCATCGAGATCTACGGGCGAATGGGTGTTGTTCTTGCCGAAGCAGGGGCACACGTGGTCGGCACAAGCGGAATGATGGATGGCCAAGTAGGAGCAGTACGTCAAGCCCTTGACGATGCGGGCTATGACAACACAATCATTCTTGCGTACTCGGCGAAATACGCCAGCGTCTTGTACGGGCCATTCCGAAATGCCGTCGAGAGCGCTCTCGAAGGCGATCGCCGCACCTACCAGCAGGACCCAGCCAATAGCCGTGAAGCCGAACGCGAAGTTGCGCTCGATCTCGACGAAGGCGCCGACATCGTTATGGTCAAGCCTGCGCTTTTTTATCTGGATGTATTGGCTGATACTGCTGCAGCCAGTGACGTGCCAGTTGCGGCCTACATCGTCTCGGGCGAATTCGCCATGATCGAGGCAGGCGCAGCAGCCGGCGTCTTCGATCGACGTAACGCGATCCTCGAGGCCCTCACGTCTGTCAGCCGCGCTGGCGCAGATGTAATCTGCACCTACTGGGCCATCGAAGCTGCACATTGGCTGCGTGAAAGTCGATGACTTTGCCGGACTATCCCGATGAGACACCGCAGTCCTCGGCTTGGCAGGCACGCGCCGAACAAGTCATTCCCGGTGGCGTGAGTTCACCAGTTCGGGCCTTCAAAGGCGTGGGCGGCACACCCCGCTATTTCACTCGCGGCTCGGGCGCTTGGGTTCACGATGTTGATGATCGACGTTATGTTGACTTAGTCGGCTCGTGGGGTCCAATGATTCTGGGGCACGCCCATCCAGCCGTTGTTGCCGCAGTGACCGAACAAGTTGCGCTTTCTTCATCATTCGGTGCACCTGCGCCCCAAGAGACTCTCCTTGCGGAGGAAATCCGCAGCCGCGTTCCCGTGGCCGAACGGGTGCGGTTCGTGTCGTCCGGCACTGAAGCTGTGATGACTGCCGTACGTCTGGCTCGCGCGGCCACCGGACGTGATCTCATCGTCAAGTTCGCCGGTTGCTATCACGGCCACTCTGATGCGCTACTCGTCCAAGCTGGATCGGGAGTCGCGACTCTCGGTCTGCCGAACTCACCTGGCGTGACCGCGGGCTCCGTAAAAGACACGATCGTGTTGCCCTACAACGATCTCCACGCGGTTGAGCAACTTTTTGCAGAGCGCGGGCATCTCATTGCTGCAATTCTCACCGAGGGCGCAGCTGCAAACATGGGAGTTGTACCACCAGCAGCAGGCTTCAATCAGTCTTTGAGCCGTATCGCACATTCGCATGGTGCCCTACTCATTCTCGATGAGGTCATGACGGGATTTCGCGTATCTTCTGGTGGGTGGTGGGGCCTGACCCGCGAATCCGGCACAGACGCACCCGACATCTTGACGTTCGGCAAAGTCATCGGTGGTGGCTACCCACTAGCCGCGGTCGGCGGTCGCGCCTCGATCATGAACCTTCTTGCGCCGCTAGGACCGGTGTACCAAGCGGGCACGTTAAGCGGCAACCCCGTTGCTGCAACCGCTGGTCTGGTGACCCTCCAGAATTGTGATGAGACGTTGTACACACACCTCGACGCAACTGCACAGGCTATTGGGACCGGCGTCTCAGCGGAACTCACGCGCGCTGGCATTCCGCACTCATTGCAGTACGCCAGCAATCTGTTCAGCATTTTCTTCTCTGCGAACGCGGTGACGAATTATGCAGAAGCGTCGACGCAAGACACAGAGACCTTTGCCCGTTTCTTCCATGGCATGCTTCGTCACGGAGTCTCGCTACCACCTTCAGCGTACGAAGCATGGTTCGTTTCTGGCGCCCACGGAGAAGCCGAAATCGAGCACGTCTTAACTGCCGCGAAGGCCGCAGTATCCGAACTCAACAGGTGAGCCCTTCTGCACGGTGTTGTTCCAGGCGAGCCCGCTAAATACCGGACTGCCCTTGACTGTGGAGGATTTCGCACTCCATATCTCGGTGATACTGCCGTCAACAGCGATGGCTTTTCGCCAGCGCACCGGGGCCACAGAGTCCGAGGTCATGCGCACACTTGCACAGTAGCCAGAACCCCAGTCACTGGTGATGGAACGCTGCACCTTCAATGCGGAAGTCGTAGGCGTAGAGCTCGGTGTGGGATCAGGCTTGGGAACTGGAACCGGATTGCTTTTCTCAAACTCCACGTGCTGCCCAGCCATGACGGCTCGCAGCACAGCCAACTTATCGTTGTGCACTGTGGACCAGTCATCCTTGAGAATTCCCCCGGTATCACCCGAGTTTGGGTTCCAGGCCCAATAGGTCCAGCTAATCGAATTGTCACTCAAGTAGTCAGCAAACTGACGGAACCACCGACCCTCGACACTGGAGGTGCTGACATCCTTTGCTCCAAATTCGCCGACCAGTACAGGGGCAGTATGAGACTTGATTATGTAGCCGAACCCGGCCTGCCAACGCTGCGCAAGAGTTCTGCTCATGTTGGCGTCAGCGAACCAAGGCTGCGCAAACACTTCAGGCCCATACTCGTGTGGCGAATAAATGACGCGGTTTGGTAGATCAAGACGAACTGGATGCTTCCGCACACCCTCTAGGTTTCCACCCCACCAGTGTCGCTCTAGCGTTCCACCTGCCACTGGAGCCTCGATGCCCTCAATGACGATCAGCATGCGCGGATTCACGCGAAGTACTGCATTTCCCGCGACCTGCGCCGCCCGTCGCCAGTCGTTAGAGCCACCAGTGCCCCACGAAGCAGAACCATGGGGTTCGTTCTTCAAATCGAATGCAATGACATTTTGCTGATCGGCATAGCGCGCGGCTAGCTTCTTCCACATCGCAATCCAATCAGCCTCTGTGTATCCCGCCTGTCCAAACCAGAGCGGATACATGTAGCCGTCATCTGCTTGCGAATGATTGTCGAGAATGATCATGAGGCCATGACGAGCAGCCTCAGTGATCACCGCGTCAAGAACTTGTAGCGGCGTCTTTCCCTTTAACTCCGCGTTACGACCATTGGCAAAGTCGATACCACTAGTCGTCGAAGAGCCCAATGCCTCAAGAGAGAATGGGACGCGCACGGTGTTAAACCCGATGTCAGCAATCTGCTTCAACATGTCCTTGTAATCACGTTTCCAGAGACCATGCGGGGCATGGGCGCTTGTCTCCAAACCGAACCAATTGACACCATGAAGTACAACGGTGTTGCCAGCGCTGTCCTTGATGTCGCTGCCCTCAATATGAAGTGGCAACGTCGCTTCTACCGAAGTCGCGGCAGGCGCGTCGATGATCACGTCAGAGCATGCGTAAAAGGCTTCAGTCGAGTCGCTCCGCTGCCAGATGGTGTACATGATCTGGCGGCCTTGTCGTTGGGGCAGTGCAGTCCGAATGACAGTCTCCGGAGCAGCGGCACGGGGGCCAGAGTCGTGTACGAGTTTTAGGTCGCTCCACTTCAGCGGCTTCTTCGGATCAAAACTAGGCGTGGTCAGGTAGATCCGGTAGTAGGCCGTGGCGTGCGGTGCCGTCGATGCCCACTTCAACGTGAATTTGCCATCGGCGTCCGGCTTGAGGCGAGTTGCCGGCCACTGGGTGCTCGGGTTGTCAAAGGCCGAGTACTTCTCCCGTCCAGCGCTACAGAGTTTGCCATCCGGGATAAGTAGGCGATGGCGCCCAGCGGCGTCCGGAATATTGACCTCTGTCCAGTCATATAGGGCCTGGGGATTTGCCTGCCAGGCACGAGCGCAAGCTGGGTTGGTCGGTTGCTCGTAGCACGCGTTGACACGAGAAGCAGGGGAGTTCATGGATCCGTGCGCTGATGCAGGCGCGGTAGTGGCAATAGCCCCACCTGCGACAAGTGCCGAGAGAGCACAACCGGAGAGAACGCGAACAGTTCGTTGCTTCTGAGAGGTAAACATGTATTTGACGGTAGGTAGTCATGACCCTGCGTTGCGCGCCGAGAGAGCCCAGGTGTCCGTTATTTGCTCATTTCTTACCTTTATACCCCTGGGGGTACTCCCTGCAGAAGGTGTCGTCTGCTTGTCGTCAAATCCGACTCGGCACCTCGCCCACTAGTCTTTCGGAGTGAGCGAGAGAAGCCTGCGTCCGGATCGACGCACTGAGATCCTCACTAAGGCTGCCGAACTCTTCGCCCGAAGCGGTTTCCATGGGGTCTCCATCGACGACCTCGGCTCAGCCGTTGGCCTCACCGGGCCAGCGCTGTATCGCTACTTCCCCGGCAAAGAGGCGATTCTCTCGGCGATGCTGATTGACATCAGTGAGCGGCTCCTGGCTGGAGGCGAGCAACGTGCAGCCGAGCATACGGCCCCACGTAGCGCCCTTTCGGCCCTCGTGGACTTCCATGTGGACTTTGCTCTAGACAACACGGATCTCATTAATGTGCAGATGCGCGATCTGGCCGCGATGCCCGAGTCTGAGCAGCGAGCAGTCCGCCGCCTTCAGGCGAAGTACGTCAGCCTATGGACCGATGCCCTCATGGAAGTCCGCCCCATTGATCGAGACGAAGCGCGCGCAGCTGCTCAGGCAACGTTCGGACTTATCAACTCCACGCCGCATAGCGCTCGACTTTCGCGCCCCGATATGGCGTGCCTCCTCAGGGACATGGCCCTTGCCGCACTTGCTATCACGCCCATACCCGAGTAAAGTAAACGCTCGTTAACTCTTTTGGGTTTCGTGGAGGTACCGTGCTGCGTTCGATTGTGAATCGCACCTCGCCCGAGTGGGCCGAGCGCGTCGCTGTCAATCAAGAATTGCTGGCCGAGTTGCACCTTCGACTCGCGCGAGCAGCCCTTGGTGGGCCAGAGAGCTCCCGTCAGCGCCACGTCGACCGCGGCAAGCTTCTCCCACGTGACCGCGTCGAACAACTCCTCGACGAGGGCACGGCCTTCCTGGAGTTCTCCCCGCTCGCAGCTGAGGACATGTACGACGGCGACGCTCCCTCTGCTGGCATCATCACCGGCATCGGTCGTGTTGCTGGTCGCACCTGCGTCATCGTGGCCAACGACGCCACTGTTAAAGGTGGCACCTACTACCCCATCACGGTGAAGAAGCATCTGCGCGCACAGACGATCGCGCAGGAAAATCGCCTCCCCTGCATCTATCTCGTTGACTCTGGCGGCGCATTCCTACCCATGCAAGATGAGGTGTTCCCTGACATCGGACACTTTGGTCGAATCTTTTATAACCAGGCGCAAATGTCATCCATGGGCATTCCCCAGATCGCGTCTGTGATGGGCTCCTGCACCGCGGGTGGCGCGTATGTGCCTGCAATGAGTGACGAAGCGGTGATCGTTCGGGATCAAGGCACCATTTTTCTCGGCGGTCCGCCGTTGGTTAAGGCCGCAACAGGTGAGATCGTCACGCCAGAAGATCTTGGCGGTGGCGCACTTCATTCGCGTACTTCCGGCGTCACTGACCATCTCGCAGACGACGATGCGCATGCTCTACGAATCGTGCGTGACATCGTGGCGACTCTTCCTGAGGATGCTCCGCCGGTCTGGGATGTGCAGGAGATTCGCGAACCGCTGTACTCAACCGACGATCTCCCGGGCATTGTTCCGCCAGATTCGCGTACGCCGTACGACGTACGCGAGGTCATCGCGCGAATCGTCGACGGTAGCGATTTCACGGAATTCAAGGCAGAGTACGGCACGACAATCGTCACTGGCTTTGCCCACATCTATGGTCACCCAGTAGGCATCATCGCCAACAACGGCATCCTGTTCTCTGAGTCTGCTGTGAAGGCCGCGCACTTCATCGAGCTATGCGACCGACGCAAGACTCCGCTTGTGTTCTTGCAGAACATCTCCGGCTTTATGGTGGGGCGCGACTACGAAGCAGGTGGCATCGCCAAGAACGGCGCAAAGATGGTCACAGCGGTTGCAACAGCCCGAGTGCCCAAATTCACTGTCGTCATCGGCGGCTCGTACGGAGCAGGCAACTACTCCATGTGTGGTCGCGCCTACGCGCCCCGTTTTCTATGGATGTGGCCTAACTCCCGCATCTCGGTTATGGGCGGCGAACAAGCAGCCTCGGTGCTAGCGACGGTGCGTCGTGATCAGTACGAAGCACGTGGTGAGGACTGGCCAGTAGAAGATGAAGAGAAGTTCAAGTCGCCGATCCGTGACGACTACGAATCAAAGGGAAGTCCATACTTCTCAACCGCGAGACTCTGGGATGACGGCGTTATTGATCCTCGCGACACCCGACGCGTGCTTGGCCTAGCGCTCTCCGCCGCCTCGCATGCGCCGCTGCCCCCCGTTAACTACGGAATATTCCGGATGTGACCTGATGTTTGACACTGTTCTCATTGCTAATCGTGGCGAGATCGCCTCCCGCGTCATTCGTACATTGCGTGCGATGGGCATTACGTCCGTCGCGGTTTACAGCGATGCCGATGCCGATGCTCCCTTCGTGCGCGAAGCTGATGTTGCTGTTCGCATCGGGCCCGCAGCGGCCGCAGAGAGCTACCTACGCATCGATCGCATAATCGAAGCGGCGTTGCAGACCGGTGCACAGGCACTCCACCCTGGCTACGGCTTCCTCGCGGAGAATGTCGACTTGGCTGAAGCCTGTGCGGCTGCTGGCATCACTTTCATTGGGCCCCCTGTAGGTGCAATGCTCGCAATGGCCGACAAGATTCGCGCCAAGGTCACGGCGGTCGAGGCCAACGTGCCCGTGGTGCCAGGTCGGCACGACTCGCAGATGTCCGATGAACAGGTTGCTGCAGCCGTCAAAGAGATCGGATTGCCAGCGTTGCTCAAGCCTTCAGCGGGTGGCGGCGGCAAGGGCATGCACATCATCACCGACTTCGCTCAGGTTGATGGGGCCATCGCATCCGCTCGTAGAGAAGCGCGCGCCTCGTTTGGCGACGACACGCTCCTAGTCGAACGCTATGTGAACACACCTCGCCACATTGAAGTCCAGATAATCGCCGATTCACATGGCAATGTTCTCCATCTAGGCGAACGCGAGTGTAGCCTTCAGCGTCGCCACCAGAAAGTGATTGAAGAAGCTCCTTCGCCACTTCTGGATGCCCACACTCGTGCCTTGATCTGTGACTCCGCAGTACGTTTGGCGAGAGCCGTGGGTTACGTCGGTGCTGGCACGGTTGAATACGTCGTGCCGTCCGATGCACCGCAGGATTTCGCCTTCCTCGAAATGAACACACGACTTCAGGTTGAACATCCGGTCACCGAGCTCGTGACCGGTGTGGACCTCGTCGAGTGCCAAATTCGGGTGGCTGCCGGAGAAGCCTTGTCGTTTACCCAAGCGGACGTGACCACCACCGGTCATGCAGTCGAAGCACGGGTTTATGCCGAGGATGCGGATCGAGGATTTCTCCCCACTGGTGGTGAGATTCTCACGTGGGCGCCACCAACAGGCACACGCGTTGACTCCGGAATCGTGAGTGGATCAGTCGTGGGGTCAACGTACGACCCCATTCTCGCCAAGGTGATCTCATGGGCGCCCGATCGTGTCGCCGCGATCGAATCGCTCAGCGATGCTCTTAGCCGCACCGTATGTCTGGGCATCACGACGAACATCGGTTTCTTACGACGAGTCCTCGCCCTTGAGTCCGTCCGCACTGGTGTCATCGACACCGGACTCCTCGGACGTCTCGACTCACCAGCGCCTACGGTCCCGAGCGAGTTACTCGCTGCAGCCGCACTCATCAGACTTGCCGCTGTTCGTGACAGTGGTCCCTGGGATGGCGCATGGCGGCTGGGCGGCTATCCCGTCCTCCACGTGGATGTCCAGGCGCTTCTTGAGGAACCGGTCTCAGTCCAGGTCACCGGCACCGTGGCACATGCACACGTACGCATCGGCGAACTGGAGATCGAGACCCGCGCAAGCATCACTGATGATGTCCTCACGCTAAATGCAAATGGGATTACTTATCCGGTGCGCTTTGCGCAGGGGGATGCCCTCTGGTTGCACAACATTCGTTTTGGGATGTGGGCGGTCAAGACCTCTCTCCTGCGCGATCGTGCCCTTCGAAGCGGAGCAGGAGCTGGTCACGGCGTTGGCCCGTGGATCGCACGTAGCCCGATGCCAGGTGCAGTAGCGAATGTTCCTGTCGCAGTAGGCCAAGAAGTTGCCGCGGGAGATGCGGTCGTGGCAGTGGAAGCGATGAAGATGGAACACACCTTGCGTTCGCCGGGACGTGGCATTGTCACGGAGATTCGCGTTGCGGTCGGTCAGCAGGTCAAACTCGAAGAAGATCTGGTCATTGTTGATCTGATTAAGGAGGAGGGGTGAGTGCACGCGAGGTGGGCCTACCCATGACCATCTCCGCTGCTGGGCTGCCTTCCGCTGTCACTATCTGGGAGGTAGGTGCACGCGACGGTCTCCAGAATGAAAAGACCGTTGTGCCCACCGAAATCAAGATCGAATTCATCGAACGCTTGGCAACCGCTGGTCTACCGATCGTGGAGGCCACCTCTTTTGTACGTCCAGAGTGGGTACCACAGCTTGCTGATGCAGCAGAAGTGATGACGACTCTCGCCAAGCGTGACAACGTGCGCTATCCCGTGCTCGTGCCTAACGAACGCGGACTTGACCGGGCTCTCGAATGCGGAGCCACCGACATCGCGGTATTTGCAAGTGCCACCGAGACGTTTGCCCAAAAGAACCTCAACCGCTCCTACGACGAACAGTGGGCGATGTTCGAGCCAACCGTTGCCAAAGCGCGTGCCGCAGGAGCGCCAGTTCGTGGCTATCTCTCCATGTGTTTCGGAGATCCTTGGGAGGGGGCAGTCGCACCAGAGCGGGTTGCTGATGCCGCAGCACACCTCCGCGACATGGGCTGTACAGAATTGAGTCTCGGAGACACCATCGGTGTTGCAACCGCCGGACATGTTGAATCTGTCATTCGTGCCCTACTCGCCAAGGACATTGATGTCAGCACTGTAGGTGTCCACTTCCATGACACGTACGGTCAAGCGCTGGCTAATACGCTCGCGGCTTTACGTTGCGGTGTCACCATCGTCGACACTTCCGCCGGTGGCCTCGGGGGTTGCCCATACGCCAAATCCGCCACTGGAAATCTCGCTACTGAAGATCTGGTCTGGATGCTTGACGGTCTAGGCATTTCCACCGGTGTCGACCTTGATGCCCTAGCCGCGACTAGCGTTTGGATGGCCGATCAACTGGGCCGCCCAAGCCCCTCGCGTGTTGTCCGTGCCCTCACTGGCGCGAACTAGAGGTACGCCATGGATCACCGCCTTTCATCTGAATACTCCGACCTCCGCGCGGTGGTGGAGCAGTTTGCGCACGACGTGATCGCTCCCGTCGCCGCAGAGAATTACGAGAACCACTCATTCCCTTACGACATCGTGAAGCAGATGGGCGAGATGGGACTCTTCGGGCTCCCCTTCTCCGAGGACTTTGGCGGCATGGGCGGCGACTACTTCGCGCTCTGCATCGCCATTGAGGAACTCGCCCGGGTCGACTCCTCCGTTGCGATCACCGTAGAAGCAGCCGTGTCCCTTGGCGCGATGCCGATCTACCTCTTCGGCACCGAAGACCAAAAACGCGAGTGGCTTCCCAAACTCACGAGCGGCACAATGCTCGGCGCTTTCGGACTCACCGAACCTGGTGGTGGCACCGATGCAGGAGCGGCCCGAACCACTGCCCACCTAGAAGGTGACGAGTGGGTGATCAACGGTTCAAAGTCGTTCATCACCAACTCCGGCACTGCCATCACCGGGTTGGTCACGGTGATGGCAGTGACTGGCACCAAAGATGACGGCTCCAAGGAACTCTCTACGATCATCGTTCCCGCCCACACGCCTGGCCTTACCGTGGCGCCGGCGTACTCCAAGGTCGGCTGGAACGCATCGGACACCCATGCACTCTTTTTCGACAACGTACGCGTCCCCCGTGCAAATCTTCTCGGCGAACTTGGCCGCGGCTACGCGCAGTTCCTCCAAATTCTTGACGAGGGCCGCATCGCCATCGCAGCTCTCGCAACGGGGCTGGCCCAAGGTTGTGTGGACGAATGTGTGCGCTACTCACACGAGCGTCAGGCATTCGGTCAGGAGATCGGCAAGTTCCAAGCTATTGCGTTCATGATTGCCGATATGGAAGTACGCGCACACACCGCACGTCTTGCGTACTACGACGCTGGTTCCCGCATGCTTGCTGGAGAGCCCTTCAAACGCCAAGCCGCCATCGCAAAACTGCACGCCTCTGACGCAGCCGTCACCAACGCTCGATGGGCCACTCAAGTCTTTGGTGGCTACGGCTACATGAACGAGTACGCCGTCGCCCGCTTCTGGCGTGACTCCAAGATCCTAGAGATCGGCGAAGGCACCAACGAGGTGCAACGCATGCTGATCGCCCGCGACCTCGGAATCTAACCGCCAAAGCTGTACGGCCACTTGTGGGCCGGAGTAGTCCGCAGGAGACGTAAAGGCCGAAGGACTAAATCCTGTAAGGATTTACGTCCGGCAGGCCCAAGTCTCCGAAGGATCTATTTCGGCACGACCTCGTGAGTCAAGAAGGTATTCAGTCATCCACCCCACGAGCAACCAGAGCATCACCAAGTCGCTCGGCATAGCCCACGGTTCTAATGACCACTGGAGTCACGTAGGCCCGCACACTGCGCTCCATGCCGCGCGCACGTCGCGCATCTCGGACATCATGCACAAGATCGTTGATCACCGGCACCACTCGAATCGTGAGGGTCAGAAGCAGCGCTACACGTTCGGGATCTACGCGCACGTATCGCAGCGGTTGAATGGCCCACTCAATAACTGCCAAGAGGTCCGTCGTGCGGGTGGTGAGACTTACTAGACCAGCCGCGGCCACCGCAAGGACGAGAGTTCCCACAACCACTACGGCAGCTTCCCAGCCGGCTATCCACCATTGAAATGGGAAAAGCAGAATAACGATCCATTTCATCGGCCAAATCTGCTGAAGCATCACAACAGGCGTGTAGGCGGCCAGCGCATAAGCGAGAACGACGACGATGAGCCCAACTCCCATGGTGGTGGGTGATCGAAAGATCAATAGGAGGGTCGTAAACACAAGCAGGGCAAGGAGTTTTGCCCCCGCCGGAGTTCGGTGTAGGAGTGAATTTCCTGCGCGATACACACCAATCACGACATAAGCTTTCGGTAGTACGCCACTGACTCTGCACCATGACCGTCAGCCACTAGTCGCCCATCAGCAATGACAAGTACACGCTCATAGCCGACGATCAAATCAAGATCATGAGTGACAAGAATAATCTGCTGCGAAAGCCCGCTGAGCAATTCGGCAAGTCGGCGCGTATTGCGCATGTCCAATAGCGTCGTCGGCTCATCGCACACCAAGATGCTCGGCTCCGTCACCAGAATAGATGCCATTGCGAGGAGCTGCTTCTGCCCACTGGAGAGGTGATGCGCTGGGTGATCGGCATAGCCTGGAAGCCCGACTAACTCCAAAGCGCTTTCGACACGCGCTGCAACTGCAGTCTTTTCCAACGAAAGGCGCCGCAGTGAGAATGCGATGTCTTCACCCACGGTCGGCATGACGATCTGCGCGTCTGGATCTGAGAAGAGAAAGGAGACCTTGCGTCGTACTTCAGCGCCATGCCGGGCAGGTTCAAGGTCATCAACAATCACTCGACCACTAGTGGGGTGCACTAGGCCATTAATCATTCGGGCGAGGGTCGACTTGCCCGAGCCATTCGATCCAATGATGCCGACTCGAGACTCACGCAGATCTGCGCTGACGTCTGACAGCACGACGCGCTCGCCGAATTGATGTCCGACTTCCTCAAAACGAATTGTGCTCATGCGTCCACGCGCTCCACGAGCAGGGCGAGTCCTTGACCTCCACCGACAGCACACGCTGCAAGTCCATAGCGCGGTGAAGGCACGATGCCTCCTCGAAGGAGCTCCGTTAAGAGTCGCACTACAACCATCGCACCGGATGCTCCCCATGGATGGCCGAGCGCAATAGCTCCGCCTAGAGGTGCAATGCGATGCGCATCACGACCCAGCGGATCCAGACCCAGCGCGTCCGTCACCGCCAAAACCTGCGCGGCAAACGCCTCCACGATCTCGATTGCGCCGATCTGGTCGAGATCGATCTCGCATCGGTCGAGAAGTTGGCTGATCGCGGGCGCTGGGCCAATTCCGGGCGTACGCGGATCTACACCGACGGCTGTCCAGCCCAGAATTCGCAGGCCCGGCAGGCCCCGCTCTGCACGTAACCACTCCGGGACGATGGCGACTGCAGCGGCACCATCGCTAATTCCGCATGAGTTTCCTGCGGTCACAGTTCCATTCTCAGTAAAGACAGCAGGCATCCGTGCGAGCAGCTCCACATCAAGCTTTCGTGGACGTTGATCTACCAATTGATTACCGACAGGAACGATTTCCTGCGCCACGATCTGAGCAGCCGCTAGAGCATTTTCGTGTGAGCGCGCTGCGAGAGCGTCCTGCCGCTCCCTGCTAATGGCGAAATCTGTTGCTAACGTTTCGGCTGCCGGACCCATATCTGGATCACCAATGTCGCTTGGCGCGAATGCGGCGCGGCCCGGAGAAGCATGTGTACAACTCTCAGCTCCGCCGGCAAGCACCACCGTTGCTGCTCCTGACGCAACGAGTGCTGCAGCAACCTGAATCGCTGCTAGCCCACTCCCACACTGACGATCTACAGTCATGCCGGGAACATGTAAGCCCAACTGCGCCTGAAGTGCAGCCACTCGAGCAATATTTCCACCTGGGCCTCTGGCAACGCCAATAACCACGTCATCTACTTGGGGCACCTGCAGATCCTGAGCCACAGCGGAAAGAACCGGCGCAAGTAGATCTGTGACGGTGAAGTCACGGAATGCCTTGCCCGCAGTACCAATCGCAGTTCGTCGAGCAGCCACTACAACCGGAGTGAGATTCATGCTGAAGCCGCCATTCTGCGTATGGCTCCTCGATCGACTTTGCCACTTTCCGTGCGTGGAAGGGCATCCGTACGGATCCATCGTCGCGGTTTAGCCGGTCCGGGGAGTGCATCAGCCGCCATTCGCAAAGTGGAGTCATCAAAGTCACCTGCGACTACCGCCACCAAAATCTCGCCAAATCTTGGATGTTCCACGCCAGTCACGGCCACTTCAGATGTACGCAACGATCTACGGATTACGTGCTCGACATCATCCGTCACGACCGTATGTCCACCAACAGTTACTGCGCTGTCACCTCTCCCTCGCACGATCAGGTGACCGCTTTCCATCGAACCCAAATCACCCACTGATGCCCAACCATCACGCCAAAGCGCTGGCCCCGGAGCTTCATCGCTGCTAGCAAAGATGTAGTGGTCTGCAAGATAGGGGGACTTCACCCAGATAACCGAATCGCGGATCGCAAACTCCACGCCAGGAAATGCAGTGAGTTCTTTATCGGGACTTGTCCGAGATGCAACAAACGACAGTTCCGCGGCCCCGTAGTACTCCAAGATCTGTACACCAGTGCTGTGAGCGAGATCCCATACCTGTGGCGGCAAACGATCACCGGCCACAACCAAGAGCCGCAGACACGGGAAGTCAGCAATGTTCTGGAGGATTTCGATGGCGATGGCTGGCACGGTATGTGCCACTGTCGCGGTGGCGCCCGGCATATCCGATAGCAGCAATTCGGCCCCTACAGCGGCCGTATGAACAGCTCCAAAGAGAAATAGTGTTGACGTCAATGGTCCCGGAATCCACACGGAATCATTTGTCGTAAGACCCATGAGGTCCGCCAGTGGAGCAAAGCTTGCCGTCCATGAATCGTGTGAACGCAAGATGCCGCGAGATGGGCCGGTGGATCCGGATGTATACAAAACAATCTCACGCGATTTCAACTGCTCAGCAATCTCCGTGACACCGAGAATTCCGGCAGGTGGCGGAACTATGCAGGCAACTCCATCATCAAGGCTGCTCAGGACGTCACTCAGGATCGCCCGATCCGAGCCGCAGGCGATCCGAGCCATCATGGCCGCCGATTTCGCAGCGGTGCAAGCATCTGCGGATAAGCCCGATGTACGCCTGCGGCAACAAACGTCGCAATGACTACCTTCACGACGTCACCGGGCAAGAACCACGCAGCCGATGCGAGTGCGGCGAGGCCGGTGCCCAGCTTGAACACCAATACGGGCACGCCGATGAGGTAGACCACACCGATGCCACCCACCACATTTGCGAGGCCGGTCCACCAGATGGAATAACGAGGTAGACGCGCTTGGACGAGCAAGCCAATAACAGCTGCTCCGAGGACCCATCCGATGAGGTAGCCCACACTCGCGCCAGCGAACACAGCGAGTCCTCCTCGCCCACCGGCGAGCAGTGGTAGGCCCGCCGCCACGAGAACCAGAAACACGATGACGGCGAGGGCGCCACGCTTCCAACCGAGAATCGACCCAGCGAGCATCACGCCCAAGGTCTGCAAGGTAATTGGCACCGAGCTTCCAAAGGCGTAGATGGTTCCTGGTAGTCCCAAAACTGCAATCAGAGCCGCAAAAGCCGCAACAAGAGCAAGATCGCGGGCCCCCAGAAAACGCTTCGACCCAGGCGGGGCGACAGGCGGTGATTGCAACGGGGACTGCGCGCTCATCGGACTTCCAAACTAACGACGATGTTTAAGGACGCGTACGCGCCTCTTCGTCAGTCACCACCATCAAAGTGCCGTCGTTGCTGCCTGTGAAGAGGTCGCTGAACGTATCGGGCAGACTATCGAATCCACTGCGTACGTCCTCACGGTGGACCATCTTTCCAGCACGGATCCATTCGAGAATTTGACGTGTTCCCTCAGGGATTTGCTCCTCAAAGTCGCCGAGCAAGAACCCCTCGGCTCGGACACTTCCGTAAATGAGTCGCATCATGTTCCGCGGACCGGGAACGGGTACGCCATCGTTGTATCCCGCGATCTGTCCACACAGGACGATCGTGGCGAATTTGGCGATGTTCTCCACCACTGCCTGAAGCATGTCTCCACCGACGTTGTCGAAGAAGAAGTTCACTCCTTCGGGCGCAATTTCACGAAGAGTCTTCTCCACGTCTTGCGTTTTGTAGTTGATCGCAACATCAAATCCGAGTTCGGAGACCAGCCGATCGCATTTGTCCTGCGACCCCGCTATGCCAATCGTCCGACAACCAAGGATTTTCAGGATCTGGCCGGCTATAGAGCCCGTAGACCCAGCTGCTCCCGACACCACCGCCAGGTCACCCGGCTTGGGTCGCCCCACGTGAACCACGCCCATGTAGGCGGTCAATGCATTCATGCCCACCGGGCCTTGCGCTTCGACGAGCGAGAGTTCGTCTGCCACCGGCCGAACGGGCCACACATCTGCATTGAGGATCGTGTAGTCCTCCCAGGCGGTGATCGCAGTCACCCGCTGGCCCTCGGCAAACCTCGGGTTATTGGACTTAACAATCACGCCTGCAGAAGTCGCGAGCATCGGGTTGCCGATCCCCACAGTGGGATAGAAGCTATTCGACGCTGGATCCATCCAGTTGCGCATCGTAGGTGCATGCAAGAACAACTGGTTGCGAATGAGCACATGACCAGGAGCCAAGTTTGACGCATCAGGAATCTCGGATTCGCGGTACTCGAAGTCCTCTCGCACGGCCTTATCGGTTGGTCGACGAGCCAAGAGCCACTGACGGTTCACGGTCATTCGCTATCTCCTGTTAGATCGGGCAAGCAACGGTCTCGAGCTGCAAAATTGCAAGCATGCGCCCGAATCCGATGAACTGACCCGTCATCATTGCTAGCTCTAGGAACCCTTCGTCACCGAAGGTCTGACGCCACAACTTCACATCTTCATCGGTGATGTTGTGGTGATCAAGAGCCATACGCTCGGCGTAATTCAGCGCAATACGCTCTTGCTGGCTCAGTGTTGATAGCCCAGACTCATCGACACCAAGGGCACCGAAAGCCTCACTCTCCGAGACCGTATCCAACGCAAGCCGGGCTGCGGCGCACGTGTTGCATCCGTTGAGGGTGGCAATGTGCAGGCGCACTAGCTCCTTCAAACGTGCCGGCAGAACGCCATTCTGGGTGTGCCATGGGTAGTAAAAGGAGAGGTAGTCCTCCAGCAAGCGTGGCTGGCCAGCGAACGCGCGCGCGACATTCTCAGTTGCCCAGTCACCGGGACGGGCACCATCGTGCATACCGCGCAGGAACGGATCGAGCACATCAGCTTCGGGAAGCGGAATACGAGACATGAGTCCTCCTAGAGTGTGGGCAGTTCGGTGTTCATGAGTGCATAGTCGTCTACGCGAGCGTAGTAGTACGGCGCAAAACTTGCCGCGGGGATCTTGGCTACGGAGCGAGCCTCAGCCAGCAGATCGCCTTCCTGCCAGAAAGCGTCACGCACTTCGCCGAGCGGAATGCTGCCCAGCGGATCGTGATCGGTGCTCTCCAGCTTGATCTTGCCGGTGCCACCTAAGTAGGTGTCGAAGTGCACATCAAAGTCTGCGACAGTCAACGTGGCGTCATCTTCGAGGCCTAGACCGTTGGCAGCGGGCTGCGCCTTGATATTGAAGTTCACGCCCTGTGCATCGGTGACACCACGATCCTCAGTGAGATCAACTTCCAAGGTAATGATGCGCTTGCCGAAACGGTCAACGAAACCGCTCGCCTTCTTATGCCACTTGTGCATGCGGCTATCGGCCTGCTTCTTCGGCTCACCGAAGACCTCGCGGCCGTAGAGGATCGCGGAATCAATGTCCATGTACATCGCGATGACGTACTCGCCCTCGATGTCGCCGAAACGTGCTGGCACATAGACGCCCGCGCCCGCGAAGTCGCCGACGCAATTGCTCTGCCAGCGACCGACCATGACGCGCACGGTGTCACCATTGGGCTCGAGCGGAGCCGGGATGACCTGGCGCAGCCATGCGGGGTCGGTGGCAGATACGACGGACAGCATCTGGCAGTTCGTGAATCGTGGCTTTGTGATCACTGCTTGGATCGCTGCGATCTCAGCGGGGGAAGCTACAAAGGACTTCAACTGGCTCTCCTGTTCGACCCTCATCGGCACAGACATCCGATGTTCTCGGTGTTTGGACCCTAGGTCCACAAGAGTGAATCGTCAATGGCTCCGGACGAAATGAGATGTTCTGGGTCGAAGGTCCCCCAGAGGTCGGAGGAATATGGTCAGATACTGCCTGTGATTGAGACCCGGCCCCTCTTCGTCCTCCAGGCCCTGCTGGACCCCCCGCACATCAATGCCCCGACCCCCATGGGGGTGCGTAAAGCCGTCCCGGTGATTGGCGGGACCTTTGTGGGAGACCGGCTACGTGGCACCATCGCGCCGTATGGGGGCCACGACTGGGCCCTGACGCGCAACGATGGGGCCCTCGTGCTCGATGTGCGCCTGACATTGATCACCGATGATGGCGAAGCGATCCTGATGTCGTACTACGGCATCCGAACTGGCTCGCCCGATGCCCTAGCCCGGTTGGCCCGAGGTGAGGCCGTCGACTCCAGTGAGTTGTACTTCCGGACGACGCCACGATTTGAGACGGCTTCGGAGAAATACGGCTGGCTCAACTCGATCATCTGCGTCGGGATCGGCGAGCGCCCCCCGGAGGGCCCGCGCTATCACGTCTACGAGGTGCTCTAAGCCGTCTCGGCTTGGATTTTGCGGACGTCGACCGCGATCTGGTCCCATAGTTCGTCCGACGATTCGTAGGGAACATAAAAACTAAGTCGATCGACTACTCCGTCGAAACGATCTACTAAAGCCTGCGCAACTCGATCAGGTGTGGCAACCACCGCAAACTCGTTGAGCATCTCGTCAGTGATCACTTCGCCGAGTCGCGACCAGGCTGCGCCGCCCTCACGCGACATGGCATTGAGTTCGTCGGCCACCTCGCCCCAACCATGCAGCTCCATGACGGTGCGATACGCAGGCGTGCTGCCGTAGAAACCGATTTGCTCACGAACTGCTTGTGCCGCTCGCGCAGTGTCTTCGTCAGTCTCCCCTGTCACTATGAAGGACATCATTGCGACTTCGAATGCATCTCGCGGACGATTGGTGATCGCGAGACCCTCCTTGATTGCCGGAAGAGACACTTCATTGATGAACTTCGACGTCGTGAAACCGTGGAGGAACACTCCGTCACACACCTCACCGGCGACTCGCGTCATCACCGGTCCGACCGCAGCGATGAAGATACCCGGGTCAGCACATTCCAGCGGTGGTGGAGCAAAGAATGGTGTCATCAACGTGTGCTGGTAAAACTCCCCACGATAATTCAGCTTCTCTTCCGTGCGCCACGACTCCCAAATCGCGCGCATGGCAAGCACGAAATCACGCATGCGAGCAGCAGGCGATGACCACGGCATATTGAAGCGGCGTTCGATGTGCGGCTTGACCTGGCTGCCTAATCCCAGATTGAAACGACCATTGGAGAGTCGCTGCAAGTCATAGGCCGTGTACGCAGTAGTCATCGGATTGCGCGCGAATGCCACCGCAATCGACGTACCCAGTGTCAGCGTCTCGGTGTGCTCTGCCGCGATGGCGACAGGGATGAATGGGTCATGTTTGCCTTCCGACACCCACAGACCGTCCCAACCCCCGATCTCGGTGACCCGGGCAAGATCGCGGATTGCACCGAAGGTCTGGGTTGTTCCCGGGGCCACTCCCCGATCGAGCTTGAGCATCAGAGCAATTCGAGGATGGTTGCGTTAGCCATGCCGCCGCCTTCACACATGCTCTGCAATCCGTAGCGGATGTTGTTGCGCTTCATGTGATGCACGAGGGTCGACATGAGACGTCCGCCGGAGGCACCGAGCGGGTGCCCCAGAGCCATTGCACCACCGAGCGGGTTGGTATTTGCCCAATCGGCGCCGGTCTCCTTGAGCCAAGCACCAACCACAGAAGCGAACGCCTCGTTGATCTCGAAGGCTCCAATGTCGTT
Organism: uncultured bacterium; assembly: GCA_903850745.1. GTDB lineage: Bacteria > Actinomycetota > Actinomycetes > S36-B12 > S36-B12 > CAINMH01. The sequence continues at coordinate 5,789 of CAINMH010000064.1, read as the reverse complement.
GATCTTCAAGCCCGACTTCGCAAGCGCCTTCTGTGTGGCGGGGATCGGCCCAGTGAGCATGATGATGGGATCGACTCCGGCGAGTGCGAATGTGTGGAAGCGCGCGAGCGGCTTGAGTCCGAGAGCCTTGGCCTTCTCCGAGGTCATGATGAGCATCGCTGAGGCGCCATCGGAGATCTGCGAGGCGTTGCCCGCCGTGACGACACCGTCTTCCTTGAACACAGTCTTCAGCCCACTGAGGCTCTCAAGGGACGTCCCCTCGCGAATCCCCTGGTCCTGCGAAAACAGGCCCGCTGTAGTTTCAATCGGGATGATCTCGTCGTTAAAGAGTCCGTTCGCACGCGCTGCGGCAGCACGAGCGTGCGAGTCAACCGCGAGTTGATCAAGATCTGTTCGACTCAGCTCCCACTGCTCGGCGATCATCTCGGCGCTAATTCCCTGGTTGACAAGACCGTTGTTGTAGCGGTTCTTCATCATGGGTCCGAAGGGACCATCACCGCCGACGGTGTTGGAGAACATCGGCACACGGGACATCGACTCGATGCCTCCAGCGATCGCGACGTCGTACTGACCAGAGATGACACCCGCCGCTGCGAAATGCGCGGCCTGCTGGCTAGATCCACACTGGCGATCAATCGTGGTACCAGGAACGTCCTCAGGGAATCCGGCCGCTAGCACCGCATTGCGGGCAACGTTGAAGGACTGTTCGCCCACCTGAGAAACACAGCCCCACAGAACGTCGTCAACAACGGCTGGGTCGATGCCGGTGCGAGCAACAAGCCCCTGCAGAACCATCGCGGAGAGATCAACCGGATTGAGTCCGGAGAGAGCCCCCTTCTCAGGCTTTCCGATGCCGACCGGGGTACGGACTGCCTGAACGATGACCGCGTCGCGTGTGCTCACTGGGTGTTCTCCTTAGGTGTGGTGTTGAACGTCAAGCTGCAATTCGTACTAGTACTTTGCCAGCAAATTCACCGGCGAGTAGTTGTTCCAAGGCGAGAGGAGCATTTTCGGCACCTTCCACGACGACTTCACGCAGGTGAAGGCGGCCCTCCGAGTGCAAAAGAGAGAGCGACTCGAGCATCTCGGGGTAGTCCACCTCGAATTGCGAAGTCAAGAAGCCCTGAACCGTCAACTGCTTGTCCAGCATAAGTCTTTCGTGACGAGGACCATGGCCCGGCTCTGAACTGCGAACGGAGATAGTCCCACAGATCGCGACTCGACCGAGCGCATTCATGTTCTGCATCGCGGCATCGAGAGTCGGTCCACCAACATTGTCGAAGAAGACGTCAATGCCTTCTGGTGCAGCGGTTCGAATTGCGCGGGCAAGATCTGTTTCGGCATGCCGATCAATACACATGTCGAAGCCATATTCCGTGCGGCAAATAGCCACCTTGTCCGGCCCACCTGCGATGCCAATCACGCGGCAGCCGGCGGCGGCGGCGATTTGCCCCGCAAGCGCACCCGTGGCTCCTGCCGCCGAGGACACCAGAACGGTTTCACCCGCTTGTGCGCGCGCAACCTTGTGCACACCCGCGAACGCAGTCAGGCCAATATGTCCAAGACTGCCAAGGCCCAAGCGCGGCTCAATGCTGGCGTCAAGTACGCGAGTCACATCGGCGCCATCGGATACGCACCATTCACGCATTCCGAACGAGCCCACAACGTGGTCCCCGACACGCAACGAGTTGCGACTTTCGACAACTTCCGCCACTGCCACGGCCTTCATCACAGTCCCTAGCGGCCGCACGACTCCGCGGCCCGGCCTCGCTGAGTGCCACGTGCGCATCGCTGGGTCGATCGACGCCCACAGAATTCGCAGAAGCACCTGTCCGTCACCTGGTTCGGGCGTCGTCTCAGAAACCCACTCGAAATCTGTGGTGCGGGGTAGACCTTCGGGGTACGACCGCAACACCACGGCGTGCCCGCTTCTCACATGGACATCCCACCGTCCACCGGAACAACGACTCCGGTGATGTAGCCCGCTTCTTCCGAGGCGAGAAAAGCGATCGCCGCTGCCATCTCGCTTGGGTGTGCGAATCGACCCATGGGCACACCGGCCGCAAGTTCTGCGAGTTTCTCCGGGGGAATGGAGGCCACCATGCGCGTCTCAGCGTTCGGGGAAATCGCGTTGACAGTCACTCCGAATCGGGCAAGTTCCTTCGCGGTGGTCTTCGTGAAGCCGATAATTCCGGCCTTGGCCATCGAGTAGTTCGACTGACCCGTATTGCCTCGAAGGCCGGTGTAGGAGGTCACGTTGATGATCCGGCCGTAGTTCTGGGCGCGGAAATGCGGAACCGCTGCACGGGTGTATCGGAAAGTGCCGCCAGCGTGGACTGCGAGAACTGCGTCCCAGTCCTCGTCTGTCAACTTCCAGACCACCTTGTCGCGGAGGATGCCTGCGTTGTTGACCACAACATCGAGACGACCAGTCTTCTCGACTGCAAGCGCAACCGATCGTTCTACATCGTCAGTCTTCGAGACATCAGCTTGCACGCCGATTCCGCCAATCTTGGCGGCAGCTTCCATGACCTCGGGTCCGTCAAAGTCGACGAGGATAACGTCGGCGTTTGCCTTGCGGAAGAAGGCGGCCACTTCAAAACCTATGCCGCGAGCGGCGCCAGTCACCAGAACTGTTCGGCCAGTGAAGTCGTACGCGATGTTGCCCATAACTCTCCTTCAGGTTGCGATCTATAGGCCGAGGTCGCGGCCGATGATTTCCTTCATGATTTCGTTCGTGCCGCCCCAGATGCGCGTCACACGTGCGTCCATCCACGCCTGAGCTACGCGGTATTCACGCATAAATCCATATCCACCATGCAATTGCACACAGTGATCCAAGACCGAATTTTGAATGTCGGAGGTCCACATCTTGACCTTCGCCGCATCTACGGCAGTTAAATCACCTTGCGTATGAGCGACTACACAGGCATCCACATAGGCCTGCGACACATCAATCTGTGTAAAGAGATCGGCCAATAGGAACTTGTTGTGTTGGAACTTGCCGATGGACTGTCCGAAGGCCTGACGCTCCTTGGCATAGACCAATGTCTCCTCAAGAATGGCCTTTGCCTGTGCGAGGTTGCCGACTGCAGCGCTGATGCGTTCCTGCGGTAGCTGCTCCATCATTTGGATAAAGCCTCGATCAACCTCACCAATGACGTTGGCGTTGGGAATCCTGACATCCTGAAAGAACAATTCGGCTGTATTCGCTTCGGGTTGTCCCACCTTGTCGAGTTTGCGACCACGCTCAAATCCGGGGGTGCCGTTCTCCAAAGCGAAAAGCGTGATGCCTTTAGCCTTCTTCTCCGGTGAAGTTCGAGCAGCGACGATAATCACATCAGCGGTGTACCCATTGGTGATGAAGGTCTTGGACCCATTGAGCACCCAGTCATCTCCGTTGCGAACAGCGGAGGTGCGAAGAGCCGCGAGGTCAGAGCCACCAGATGGCTCCGTCATGGCAATCGTCGTAACAAGTTCACCCGAACACAAACCTGGGAGCCAGCGCTCCTTTTGCTCTTGTGTTCCGTACTTCACGAAGTAGGGAACGCCGATGTCGAAGTGCATCTGTAAGCAGGAGTTGTACGCCATGCTGACCTTGGCGAGTTCTTCACCGAGCACCGCATTGAATCGGTAATCACCCGGATCGCTGCCACCAAATTCTTCGGGCACTTCGAGGCCGAGTAAATCGGCCTTCCCGGCAGCGAGCCACACCGAATCAGGGATCTGCTTCTCCGCGACGATCTCCTCATGGATCGGCAGAATGCTGCGCTCGATGAAGGTCCGCACGGTGTCGCGGAACGCCTCATGGTCCGCTGAGTACACGGTTCTGCGCATTGCACGCCTCCTTGGCAATCCCCTTGTAAATCCGGGTATCCATATCCTATACTAACTATCGTTAGTTAGTAGAGGGAGGAAACCATGGAATTCGCTCAGACAGACAAAGTCAAGGAGCTTCAGGCCAAGGCGTTCGACTTTTTGAACGAACTTGTCATCCCAGCTGAGCCGGTCTACGCCCAGCAAGAGCACGAGATCGGACCATGGGACACGCCTCCCATCATCGAAGACCTCAAGATTGAGGCCCGCGCCCGCGGCCTATGGAACCTATTCCTCCCCGCCATCGGGCTGACGAACCTCGAATACGCCCAGATCGCCGAGATCACTGGCCGCAGTCCGTGGATCATGCCCGAAGCCATGAACTGCTCGGCTCCAGACACCGGCAATATGGAAGTTCTGCATCACTTCGCCACACCTGCGGTGAAGGACAAGTGGCTTCCACAGCTTCTCGATGGCAAGATTCGCTCGGTCTACTCCATGACCGAGCCGGCAGTCGCGAGCTCTGATGCAAACAACATCGCGACACGGATTTATCAGGAAAAAGGTGGATTTCGTATCCAGGGCACCAAGTGGTGGTCCAGCGGGGCAATGAGCCCGAACTGCAAGATCGCCATCGTGTTGGGAGTCACCAATCCTGATGGTGAGAAGCACAAAACGCAGTCCATGATTGCCGTCCCGCTCGACACACCCGGCGTGAAAATATTGCGTTCAACTGGCGTATTTGGTGAAAGCGACGGCGGCCACGGCGGCCACGCGGTCATCCACTACGACGATGTCTGGGTCCCAGAGGATCATCTTCTCGGCGAACTCCACGGCGGCTTCGCCATCGGCCAAGCCCGTCTCGGGCCAGGCCGCATCCACCACGCAATGCGTTTGATCGGCATGGCCGAGCGTGCGTTCGACCTCATGTGCGAGCGGGCCAAGAGCCGTGTTGCCTTCGGCAAGACGGTTGCCGAACAGGGTGTCTTTCAGGATTGGGTCGCCGAGGCCCGCATCAAAATCGAGATGGTCCGTCTCCTGGTCCTGAAGACCGCGTGGCTCATGGACACCGTCGGCAACCGCGGCGCAGCAGTCGAGATCTCCGCGATCAAGGTCGCTGCGCCCGAGATGGCTGCATGGGTTATCGACCATGCGATCCAAACCTTCGGCGGTATGGGTGTCAGCCAAGACACTCCGCTCGCCCGTATGTACGGCCAAGCACGCATGCTTCGCCTCGCAGATGGACCAGACGAGGTTCACAAAATGGCGCTTGCCCGTCGTGAGCTGAAGCGCTACACCGGAAAGTGAGCGTCGACTCTTCACCTGGGATGTCGTCGGCAACCGCCGACGACATCCGCCGGGCGGCATTGCGATTGTTCGCAACGGGTGGCTACGAAGCGACCACGATGCGCGAGATCGCAGCCGCAGTGGGCATCCGCGCAGCAAGTCTGTACAACCACTTCGGCTCGAAGGAAGACATCCTCTGGGATCTGACGTCAACCGCACTCGAGGACCTAAATTCCGAGAGCGAAGCATCCATGGCGACACTCAGTCCTGATGCCACGCCCACTGAGAAACTTCTCACATTTGTGCGAGCACACATCGCCTACCACGCCAAAAACGGTGAGCAGGCAACTCTGGTGAATATGCAGATGGGCGGGCTCTCCAAATCGCATCACCGAAAGTCTGTGGCTCTGCGGGACCGCTACGAATCGCGTTTGCGAAGCATCATGCAAGAGGGGGTCGCAGCCGGCGTGTTTCACGTGCCAGATGAACGCGTTGCCTCATTCGCGATTCTCCAGATGGGCATCGCAGTTTCTGGTTGGTACCGCCCGGAAGGCAACCTGTCGGTCCCGCAACTTTGCGATGTGTACGAGATCTTGGCGAATCGGATGGTGGCGGCATGAGCGTCGACACATTCGTTGATACAGACGTCGTACTTTTTGATTGGGACGGCACGCTTGTTGATACAG
>CAINMH010000063.1 GCA_903850745.1 uncultured bacterium | reverse complement strand
GACCTTGAATCCGCGGTCACCTGGGGTGGTGCTGTATGCGTAGTAGGTGAGGTGATGATTAGCGGTAGCGACGACAGCGCGATTGAGGTTGTCAAGATAGAAGTACGCCCCAGCGACCTCGGTGTAGTCACCTGAGCTATCCGTCTCTGGGCCTGCTGGCAACTTCTCGCGCGCAACGATGCGCAGTGAGTCAGGGTGCATCATGGTGAGGAATGAGCCCTTGGGGTTGATGCAGACCGCGACGAGACGTCCTCGGCTATCGAACGTGATGCTTGCGCACTCACCGAGGGCGTTGACCGAGGTCACCTGCGTGTTGCGGCCAAGCGGACCATTGCCTGGGTATGAGTCAGTCATCCATGTGTCGTTATGAATGTTGCTGGTTCCGTTGGGCGACATGTAGGGGTTAATGGACACCTTGGGCAAGGTCACCGGATTTGGCACAGCGGGCCTGCCGATGAACTTCTCAGCCTGGTCGTAACCGCGTCCCTGGGGGATCGCCGCGGTCCCCGGCATGGGGGCGGGAGCTGCCTGGCTTAACGCCGGCACGAGAAGGAGGGCGCCGATGGCGGCTGCTGACATGACTGAGGCTGTGAGGGTACGCATGTGCCGAACTTATTGTCTGTCTATATATATGTCTCGCTGGGGGTCATGTTTTGACCAGTCATGAGCAGGTGAAGATCAAAGGACCACGCCTCTTTACCCCCAGCGCTTGAGTCCGAGCCCCGGGGTCACTAGCCTCAAAGGACTGCACCACCGGCATTGAGGAGCACCTGTCATGGCTACTGGTCCCGCGAGTTCTTCTCGAATCCGGAAAATTGGCGTCGCTGTCGGTGGCCTTGCACTTGCGTGCGCCTCGATCGGAGCAGCCGTCGCGCCTAGCTCAGCAGCACCTCGCGCCAACGACACCATCGTGGTCGTTGGTCAGAACGATCCTGCAGTGGACCGGGCCGCGGTGCAGGTTGGTCTTGCTCGCGCCGAACGTTTGAATGCCACTCGCTTGGTCCTGCGTGGAACTTTCGACTTTGGCGATTGCTCACTGTGCGTGATTGTCTCGAATTCCATCACGATCACTGGAGTCGGTGATCCTTCTGTCGCGAACCCCAGAGGCTCTGGCTTTACAAGGATCCACACCACCGGATCAGCGCCATTTGTGATCCTCGATGGTGAGGACACTGACGAGATCACTCTGAACCAACTGTGGATTGACGGCGCAAGCACTCTCGCGGTGATGCTCCTTCATGTGCAAGGTACCTTCACGATGACGGATAACCGCATCACAAACGTTGTGCCGGGCAATGAGTTCCGGTTTGCAGTTGCGGCGGCCCAGATGGGCAGTCAGCCCACAGGAAGTACGTCCAAGCTGAAGCAGCTCCTCACTGCGGCCGGTGAAGATCCCAGCGCACCGGCGTTTACGGGCAAGGTTCTTCTTGATGGCAACTACATCGATCAGAACCTTCCGATGGATGCCGGTGACGACAATGCGTTCGCGACAGTTGGATGTCACTTCAGCGATATCACCATTACCAATAATTATCTTCGCGCTGGCGAGGCTGTCGAAATCGAAGGTTGCTTCGGCACGGATGCGACGTACACAATCTCGAACAACGTCATCGTGCAGACACCTACCCCCTCTAACCTCTCGCAGGTCACGAGTTCACCGGGCTTTAGGCGCAACGGTGGGCATCCCGCTGCGATTAAGCCGGTAGATGTAGAGGCCAAGCGCATCATCATCACTGACAACCGAATTGATATCCGTCGTGGCTGGGCCTCCGGCTCGTGCATCATGACTGGCAACAGCAACGAGTTGAGCTCGACGTTGATCCAAGGCAACGTGTGCGCGATGAACGGACAGTTCGCTGCAATCCTCGGCGGCTGGGCTGGTACACCTGGCTTCTTCGGTCCGTTCTACATGCGCAATACGACGATTGGGCAAAACGTCTTTAAGGGAACGGCTCTCTTGGGCCTGGCCTTGCTGGACTTCACGTTCCTTAATCAGGCCGGTATGGCTGTGGTCAACAAGGGGCATAACAACGTGATGTACGACAACTCGTTCAAGCAGTTCATTGCGTCCCGCGCGATTGTCTACCTCGGCAGCAGCACTTACGACAACACTCTGTCGGTCGGCGACATTGGTGCCAT
>CAINMH010000062.1 GCA_903850745.1 uncultured bacterium | reverse complement strand
GAGGCACTTAAGGAATTCCCCCTTTCGAAGAAGGATGCTGAGCGCGCCAAGAATATGTTCGCTTTGGGCATGCTCTGTTGGCTGTATAGCCGCCCCACTGATGGCACCCGCATTTTCCTCAAGAGCAAGTTCGGCAAGAATTCGGACATCCTCGGCGCCAACATCGCTGCCCTTGAGGCCGGTTGGTCTTTCGGTGAGACTACCGAAGCATTCTCAGTGCGCTACGAGGTCAAGCCCGCCCCCATGAAGGCAGGCACCTACCGCAATATCCACGGCAACCTGGCACTTGCCTACGGCCTCGTCGCTGCATCAGATCGTTCTGGCCTGCCAATCTTCCTCGGCACGTACCCGATCACTCCTGCATCGGACATCCTGCATGAGCTGAGCAAACTCAAGAAGTTTGGCATCACGACCTTTCAGGCCGAAGACGAGATTGCGGGTGTCGGTGCAGCCATCGGTGCGTCATACGGTGGCTCACTCGGAATCACAACGACATCAGGACCGGGCGTCGCACTGAAGTCAGAAGCCATTGGACTTGCCGTGACTCTAGAGATTCCGCTGCTCATCATTGATGTACAGCGCGGTGGCCCGAGCACCGGCCTACCCACGAAGACCGAACAGTCCGACCTCCTGCAGGCGATGTTCGGACGCAATGGCGAAGCGCCCGTCCCGATCGTTGCTCCGCAGTCGCCATCTGACTGCTTCGATGCGGCCATTGAAGCGGCACGCATTGCAGTCCAGTACCGCACGCCGGTGTTCTTGCTCTCAGATGGTTATCTTGCGAATGGTTCAGAACCATGGCGCATCCCCGACGTAGATTCGCTGCCCACCTTTGAGCCGAATTTCGCTACCGAGTTGAACCACACTAACGAAGACGGCACGCAAGAGTTCTGGCCCTACTTGCGCGACGCAGAGACCTTGGCGCGTCCGTGGGCGATACCGGGCACCCCCGGACTTGAGCACCGCATCGGCGGCATCGAGAAGGCCGACGGCCGCGGCAACATTTCGTATGATCCCGACAACCACGACAAGATGGTGCGTCTTCGCCAAGCGAAGGTCGACGGCATCGCCGCTTCGATTGCGCCACTCGCCGTTGAGGACCCCGATGGTGATGCTCGAGTTCTGATCATCGGGTGGGGATCGACTTATGGCCCGATCGGTGCCGCCTGTCGTGTCGCTCGCAAGAACGGAGTCAAGGTCGCACAGGCTCACCTACGCCATCTCAATCCGTTCCCAGCTAACACAGCCGAGGTGCTGCGTAGCTACGACCGGGTGATCGTGCCAGAGATGAACCTCGGGCAACTTGCGCTCTTGCTTCGCGGGAAGTTTCTAGTCGACGCGATTGGTTACAACCAAGTACGCGGATTGCCATTCACTTCCGATGAACTCGTCGGAGTTATCACTAACGTTGCTTCGAGTCTGTGAGGGATGAAATGACTTCTATCGACCTCCCGTTCCCCGCCCTCGCATTGGTGCCCAAGACTGATGAGAAGCAGTCGGCCAAGGACTTCAAGTCCGACCAAGAGGTGCGCTGGTGCCCAGGCTGCGGTGACTACTCGATTCTTTCGACCGTGCAGGGCTTCATGCCCGAACTCGGGCTGAAGAAAGAGAACATTGTCTTCATCTCGGGCATCGGGTGCTCCTCACGCTTCCCGTACTACATGAACACCTACGGCCTGCACTCGATCCATGGTCGCGCGCCGGCAATCGCGACTGGCCTGGCTGTGACGCGTCCCGATTTGTCTATCTGGGTCGTGACCGGCGATGGCGACGCCCTGTCTATCGGCGGCAATCACCTCATCCATGCCCTTCGTCGCAACGTCAACCTCAAGATCCTCCTCTTCAATAACCGCATCTACGGCCTGACCAAGGGGCAGTACTCGCCTACCTCAGAGACCGGCAAGATCACCAAGTCGACTCCGCAGGGTTCGGTCGACTACTCGTTCAACCCCGTCTCGCTTGCACTGGGTGCCGAGGCCACTTTCGTCGCACGTTCAGTCGATAGCGATCGCAAGCACCTCAGTGAAGTGCTCCGTCGAGCAGCAGCACACGAAGGCACCGCACTCGTGGAGATCCTGCAGAACTGCAATATCTTCAATGACGGTGCTTGGGAAGTACTCAAGGACAACGAGACCGGGCCGCAGAACGTTATTCGCCTCGAAGACGGTCAGCCGATTCGCTTCGGCGCTAATGGCGAGAAGGTCGTGATTCGAAGCAAGAACGGACACATCGAGGTCGCTGACGCAGCGGCGGTGGCCGAATCTGATGTCATCGTCTACGACTCGCGCACCGAGGATCCGGGCTTAGCCTTCGCCATCTCACGCCTCTCTGACAGCCACTCGCTTGCTGATACGGCCATTGGTGTCTTCCGCGATGTGCAACGGCCTTCGTACGACCGACTTGTGCGTGAACAGATGGCCGAGGCAGCAGCAGGTGGGCCTGGCGATTTGCAGTCACTTATCAATGGCAAGGACAACTGGCAGATTGGCTGATGCTGGCCTAGCCAGTACGTGTGACTACGTAGTCACACAGGAATCCGAGCGCATCGCGCGGTGAACCCGACGGCAGTGCACTAAGCGTCGCGCGCGCGTCGTCTGCCCACTGACGTGCGACTGATCGTGCCTCCACAATCGCAGGGTGCCCACGCAGCAACGTGAGCGCCTCGGCGTGCTCCGCATTGTCATGCAACGGTCGGGAGAGCAGGTCGCGGAGTCTCGCGTCACCGGACTCCATCGCGATGAGACCGGCCAGCGTAGGGACACCCTCTCGCAAATCTGTCCCAGGAGTCTTGCCGGATTGCTCAGTGTCGCTGGAGATGTCCACTAGGTCATCGGCGAGCTGAAACGCGACGCCGATGCGCTCCCCGAATTCGGTGAGGGTGTTTTTGATATCGATGGATGTCCCAGCAGCCATGGCTCCGTAGGTCCCACAGGCCGCAATCAACGATCCCGTTTTGTCTGCAAGCACCGCGAGATGATGCTTGACCGGATCCTCATCTGGCTCAGGACCGACGCTCTCTCGGATCTGTCCAGTACACAAGCGTTCGAAGGTCCGCGCCTGCACGCGAACAGCCTCGGGACCAAGATCGGCCAAGATTGCTGAAGACTTCGCGAAAAGGAAGTCGCCTGTGAGGATCGCGACTGTGTTGTCCCAACGTGCGTTAGCCGACGCGGCACCGCGTCGCAGCGGGGCCTCATCCATGACGTCGTCGTGATACAACGTTGCGAGGTGAGTCAACTCCACTAGGACGGCTGAGGGAATCACACCCGGAGCGTCAGGATCTCCGAAATGAGCAGCCAGCAGCACCAACAACGGGCGAAATCGCTTGCCACCAGCGTCGACGAGATGTCGAGAGGCTTCTGTGATGAATGGGTAGTCACTACGCACAGACTCGCGCAGGGCGATCTCCGTGGCCGCCAGCCCCAAGTCAAGCTGCGCGCCTAGCGCTGGATCGACGAGGTCGAGACCCGAAGGCCGCTGAGTGGACATCCCTAATTCATATCAGCGAATGAAGACGCCGGCCTGCTCAAGCAGGGTGAGAAATGGCTGGGGAATGATGCCGAGGACAACCGTGACCGCCACGCTGATGGCAATCGCCAGGGTCGTGAACGCCGACGGAACGACTACGGCCGGTGGATCAGCCGGTGGATCCGCAAAGAACATGAGTACGATCACGCGCCCATAGACAAAGGCCGCGATGAGGCTGGCGAACAAGGCGACGATAACCAGCGGCATGGCCCCAGCCTCAATTGCAGCGGTGAATACCGCAAACTTGCCGATGAATCCAGATGTCAGAGGAATGCCGGCCAACGACAGCAGGAAGATTGCGAAGACCGTGGCTGTCAGCGGAGATGTCTTAGCCAAACCTGCCCACTTGGACAAATGAGTGGCTTCACCAGTGGAATCTCTCACCAGCGTGACTACTGCGAATGTGCCCAGAGTCGTAAAGGCATAGGCCACAAGATAGAAGATCGCTCCACGAAGTCCGGCCGGATTCGCCGCAATAACGCCGAGCAGAATGAAACCCGCCTGCGCAATGGATGAATAAGCCAGCATGCGCTTCACGTCTGTCTGAGTAACAGCGACGATCGCGCCAATCAGCATCGTGAGGATCGCGATGACCCACAGCATCGGTTGCCAATCCCAACGCAAGCCACCGAAGATGACATAAAAGACGCGAAGGATCGCGCCGAACGCAGCGACCTTGACAGCGGCGGCCATAAAGGCGGTGACTGGCGTCGGCGCACCCTGATAGACGTCGGGGGTCCACTGATGGAACGGCGCCGCGCCAATCTTGAACAGCAGGCCAACGGCAACCATGCCAACACCCACGAGAATCAGCATGTTCTGCCCGGGATTGCCGGCAATCGCTTCGGCAATCTTGCCGAACTTGATACTGCCTGAGTAGCCGTAGAGGAGCGCGGAACCGAAGAGGAAGAAAGCTGACGAGAACGAACCGAGGATGAAGTACTTAAGCGCTGCTTCTTGCGACAGGAGACGACGACGACGTGCCATTCCGACCAAAAGGTAAAGCGGAAGCGACATGACCTCAAGCGCAACGAACAGCAACAACAGATCATTGGCGATCGGGAAAAGAAGCATGCCTGTGACCGCGAAGAGCATGAGCGGCCAAATCTCAGTCTGCAGGAAACCGCGCGACGAGAACTGACGTTCGTCCTCGGAGCCCGGAAGAGTCGACGCCCTCGCTGCGAATGCGTCACCAGCTGGATCGACCATACGCTCAGCCATGAGCATGGCTCCCACGATCGAGATCAACAACACGGCGCCTTGTAAAACTAGGCCCGGGCCATCAATAGCAACCGCTCCGCCCCCATCCAGTTGGCGAATTCCCGCGTGCATCACCACAGCCACAAACGCTGCAATTAAGGATCCGAAGACCAAGACCAACTGAAGCGGACGACGCGCTCCTCGGGGCGCAAACGCCTCCACGAGGACACCGATGACAGCAGCGGCCGCCACAATCAAAACTGGCGCAAGTGCCCCATAGTCAATCGTGGGGAGCGTGAAGGTGTCCGCGACAACTGATGCGCTGAGTACGCCGCTCACGGCTGTCCCCCTTCCGTGCCGGTGAGTACCGGTTGGGGATCCGTCAGCCCCACAGTGGTGAGAGTCCGATCCACCGCAGGATTAATCACATTCAGTGCGATGCCCGGAATCACCCCAAGTACGAGAGTCAGCGCGAATACCGGGAACAAGGAAGTGAATTCCCGCCCGCCGAGGTCCTTCATGCCATCAATGCCCGGAGCAACCGGCCCAGTCATCGTCTTCTGGTAAAGCCGCAGCGCGTATGCAGCCGACAAGACGATGCCGATCGTCGCAATGACAGCGATCACGATGTAGCGCTCGAACGTGCCCAGCAAGACGAGGAACTCTCCCACGAATGGTGCGAGCGCAGGCAGGGCAAGGGCGGAGAGAGCGGCAAACATAAAGAAGCCGCCGAGGATGGGCGCGACCTTCGCGACGCCGCCGTAGTCAGAGATGAGGCTGGATCCGCCTCGACGAGACATTAGGTAGCCGCCGACAATGAACAAAGCGGCCGTCGCGAGTCCGTGCGCGATCATGTAGAAGACAGATCCCGACATGCCTTGGGACGTAAAGACAAAGATACCGAGCGCGATGAAACCGAAGTGCGACATCGAACTGTAGGCAAAGAGCCGCTTCATATCGGACTGGCCGAGGGCAACCAAGGCACCGTAAATGATGCCGATAACAGCCATAGCGATCACAAGTGGGGCGAACCACTGCGAAGCTGAGGGGAAAATCGGCAAGAGGTAACGGATCATGCCGAAAGTGCCGACCTTGTCCAGTACACCGATGAGCAAGACAGCCGTCGCTGGCGTTGCCTCACGCGCAGCATCTGGAAGCCACGTATGGAATGGCCACAGTGGTGCCTTGATCGCGAACGCAATAAAGAAGCCAAGGAATAGCAGTTTCTCAGTGCCCGGATCAATGTCGATGCCCACCAACTGCATGAAGTCGAAAGTGCCCTGCCCTAGTACATCTGCTGATACGACGTACAGGCCGATGAGCGCAGCGAGCATCAATAACCCGCCGACGAGGCTGTAGATCAGGAACTTGACCGAGGCGTAGGCGCGCTGTGCACCGCCGAAGCGACCGATGAGGAAGAAGGTCGGGATGAGCATGACTTCGAAGAAAACATAAAAGAGGAACACATCGGTAGCAGCGAAGACGCCCACCATGCATGTCTCAAGCGCGAGCATGAGAGCGAAGTAGCCCTTGACAGTGCCACGACCAGTTGTGCCAGGGGCAACATCGTTCCAGCCAGAAAGCATCACGATCGGCACGAGAATGGTCGCAAGTGCAATGAGGACCAGTCCGATGCCGTCAACGCCGACGGAGTAGGAAATTCCCAGCGAGGCGATCCATTCGTACTTCTCTGCGAATTGGAACGGCGCGCTTGACGCGGCGTCGAAACCAAGAGCCAGCACGACCGTAAGGACAAGCGTGACGAGCGAGAACGCGAGCGCAACCTGCTTCGCCATCGTCTCCCGTGCGCGAGGAAGGAGGAGCACGACGACACTGCCAACAAGCGGAACGACCCCGAGAATTGTGAGCCACGGAATGGACGTCGGGAGATTCAGCATGGACGAAGTCATGGCAACCTCACCAATAACATCACGACAACAACCAAGATGGCACCTCCGAGCATCGCCAAAGCGTAGGACCGGGCAAAGCCCGACTGAAGACGACGCATACGCCCTGAAAGTCCACCGACAAACGCCGCCGAGCCTCCGACAATGCCGTCAATGACCGAACGATCAGCCCACACAAGAGAACGCGAGAGCCAGTAGGTAGGACGTACCGCGATCGTGTCGTTAATCGCATCGTCGTACATGCTGTTGCGCGCGGCACGTACGAGCACGTTGCCCTTGGGCGCTTCAACCGCCACCGATCGTCGGTACATAGCGATGGCAACTGCAGCGCCGACAAGAACAACAAGGAGAGTGATGCCTTCGAGCACAATCGCGGGGATTGCGAGCTCACGCGTTTCAAATCCAGTGACGGGCTCGAGCCACGTCTCGATGTTGCCCCAGAAGAGCAAACCGATGCCGGTAAAGATTGAACCAATGCCCAAGATGATAAGCGGGATGGTCATGACCGGTGGAGATTCGTGCGGATGCTGATCATCTTCCCAGCGTGCCTTGCCGAAGAACGTCATTACCAACATACGAGTCATATAGAAGCCAGTGAAACCAGCGGCAAGAATTGCGCAGATGCCAATAATGATGTTGTGCTCAAATGCAGCATGAATGATGTCGTCCTTAGACCAAAAGCCCGAGAACGGCGGGATGCCCATAATTGCAAACGTAGCCGCCATAAAGGACAACCATGTAACGATCATCGCGGCGCGAAGTGCGCCGTAGCGTCGCATATTCTCGCGGTTCTTCATGCCGTGCATGACCGAACCGGCGCCGAGGAAGAGGTTTGCCTTGAACACACCGTGCGTGAGCAGGTGGAAGATTGCAAAGACGTAGCCAACAGGCCCTAGACCGGCTGCGAGGATCATGTAGCCGATCTGACTCATCGTGGAGCCAGCCAGCGCCTTCTTGATCTCGTCCTTTGCCGAGCCAATGAATGCACCAAGGAACATCGTGATGGTTCCGATGATGACTACCACGGTCGATGCGACGATCGTTTGATCGAAAATCGGGCCACTTCGTACGATCAAGTAGACGCCAGCAGTGACCATCGTTGCTGCATGGATGAGCGCCGAAACGGGCGTGGGGCCCTCCATGGCATCGAGCAGCCATGCCTGCAGCGGGAACTGCGCCGACTTGCCACAGGCGGCAAGCAGGAGCAGTAATCCGATCCAAGTCATTGTCGTGTCGCTGGCTTCACCGGCCTGGTCGAAGACCGTGGAGAAGGTGACCGAACCGAAGGTGACGAAGATCAGCATGATGCCCAAGCTCATGCCGACATCACCGATGCGGTTCATCACGAAGGCCTTCTTGGCTGCAGCAGCGGCACTGTTCTTGTGCTGCCAGAAACCAATGAGGAGGAACGAGGCGAGGCCCACTCCCTCCCAGCCGGCATAAAGAAGCAGGTAGTTATCGGCCAGAACCAAAAGGAGCATCGCTGCGACGAAGAGATTGAGAAAGCCAAAGAACCGGCGACGGTCTGGATCGTCCTTCATGTAGCCGATTGAGTAGACGTGAATGAGGCTGCCCACAATCGTGATGAGCAGGACAAACACCATCGACAGCTGATCCAACTGAAGGGCGATGCTCGCAGAGAACTTATTGATAAAGATCCAGTCCGCGATGTGCTGAACAACCGTGCGCTCCTCTGGAGAGCGACCCATCAGCGCGAGCAGCAAAATCACCGCATAGGCAGCAGAGGCAACGACAGCAAGGGTGCCGACGTAGTGGCCCCAGCGGTTAGTCCTCTTGCCGCCGAAGAGCAAAATTGCGGCACCGGCAAGTGGGAATCCGATGAGCAACCACAGGTAGGCGAATGCGCCACCAGCAGCGGTGGTCACCTCCACGAATCCTCCTTCATTGAATTCACCTCAGGCCTAGTACTTCAACAGATTCGGTTCATCGACCGAGGCAGAACGCCTCGTCCGGAAGATCGTCACGATAATCGCCAGGCCGACCACGACCTCTGCAGCCGCTACTACCATGACGAAGAACGCAACGACCTGGCCGTCCAAATTGCCATTCATGCGCGCAAATGCGACGAAGGCGAGGTTGCAGGCGTTGAGCATCATTTCTACGGACATGAACATCACGATGGCGTTTCGGCGGACGAGCACTCCGACGCTGCCGAGCGTGAAGAGGATGGCGGCAAGAACTACATAGGCGCTAGGAGACATCAGGACTCCGCTCGCGGGTCATCGGCCAATGAACGACCGGTGGGGGGTAAGGCAGGAGCACCCGAGAAGAGATCATCAACTTCAGCGAGTCCGCTGTGGTCCATGGGGCGCGCATCGCCTCGCCCACGCACCGGTTCGGGTACGGACAAGAGAGTCGGCGAGCCATCGGGGAGAAGAGCTGGTGTGTCGACTGCGTTATGTCGGGCATAGACGCCTGGGTTGGGGAGGGGCACTACGCCAGCACCGGTGCGGGTTCGGGCCTCAGAGAGCTCGCGTTGAGTCGCTGCTCGCTTCCAACGTTCGCGATGTGCAAGAACCATGGCCCCCAGAGCTGCAGTGATTAGCAGCGCCGAGGTGGCTTCGAAGGCTAGGAGGTAGTCCGTGAAGAGTAGGCGAGCGATCCCCTGAACGTTGCCACCATCTGCCTCGTTGGCCGCATCAAGTCCAATTGAGTTTGCCTCGACAAGCCCATTAGCAACACCCGAGACGAGCAAAATGCCGAACCCAAACGCCAGAACAATCGCCGCCCACCGCTGACCTTTGAGCGTCTCGACGAGTGAGTCGGACGAATCAACACCCACGACCATGAGAACGAACAAGAAGAGCATCATCACGGCGCCGGTGTAGACGATTATCTGCACCATGCCGAGGAAAGGCGCCGAATTTGCGATGTACAGCACGGCGAGGTTAATCATCGTGAGCGCGACCCAGAGCGCGCTATGCACCGCCTTGCGCGAGATGATCAGGCCAATAGCGCCGATAACCGCCAAGGTGCCGCATACCCAGAAGACGACCACCTCTGAACCTTCCACGGCTACTCCCCCTGTCCGAATTGCTCGGGGACGGCCCCTGTGATGTTGCCGGCGTAGTAGTCCGAGTCGGTCGTGCCCGGGACCATCGCATGCGGCGGCCTAGCCATGCCTGGGAGCAAAGGCGCCAAAAGATCTTGCTTTTCGTAGATCAGGGAATCGCGCGTGTGATCGGCAAGTTCGTATTCGTTGGTCATCGTGAGCGCGCGAGTTGGGCAGGCTTCGAT
>CAINMH010000061.1 GCA_903850745.1 uncultured bacterium | reverse complement strand
GCCTGTGCTGCAGCAGGTGGGACAACCGGCAGGAGGCTGCGCATCTGTCGCTGACCAGAACCTCAACTGGGGTGGGTCTGAATCCGGTGGATGGGGAACCTCGTGGGCTCAATGGGTGAACGGCGGACGCGGGGGCGCCGTCTGCACGAGATTCCTTGTCTGGACGACCACGGGGAGATGGACCGTCGCTAGCTGAGATAGCTCGAGCCTCCCGCTGTGGGCAGCCCTCTAACTCACCGTGACGATCTCGATCAGGCTCTCAAGGTGCCGAACATCATCGATATTCGAGGTGACCAGCCGAGCTCCATGCGCGTGGGCGGTGGCCGCAATCATGAGATCTAGCCGGCACAGCTCAGGTACTCGATTGCCGCGAACTCCCCTCAGCCCCACCGCTTGCGCGGGCATGCTGCCAGTCGAGCGCCTGATCGACCACCTGTCGTCCACAAGCTCAAACACCTGAACCCGCGTCGCAACAGTGAGCGCGCACGGTCCGACGATTCACCTCACCGGCGCGAGCAGAACCGCCCATCGCGGACGAAGCCGCAGGAAGATCAGGCCGACGATGACCACTACTACTCCGGTGCATAGGAAGTAGCCGCCGTAACCGAGATCAACCACGAAGCGTGCAAATTGCCCACCGACGGAGCCACCCAGTGCTGCCGCGAGGTACCACAGGCCAAGAAGCTGACCCGTGAGCCCGGGAGGGGCCAACTCGGTAGTGACAGCAAGTGCAATCGGGACGATGCAGAGCTCAGCCATCGTGAGAATCAGGAAAGCCGCGAGGATCCACAACGGGCTGGACGTGAGTCCACTCTGTGACCTAAAGCCGGGTATCGCAATGATCAGGAAACTCACACCAATTCCAGCGAGTGCAAGTGCGACTTTCGTCGGCGTCGAGGGTGCTCGATCACCAAGCCGAATCCAGAGGCCGGCCGAGAGAGGCGCCAACAACACCACGAGAAGTGGATTGAGTGAGAGAAGCCAGCTCGTGGGGATCGTGAATCCGCCCACGTCACGGTCGATCCAATCCTGCGAGAACTCGGTGATGGTCGAGCCGGCCTGCGACGCCAGGGCAAAGTAGATGACAGTCGAAACAAAGAGCAGAAGGAATGCGCGCACGTGGCGGCGTTCGGACTCCTGAGCTGCGTTCCTCCGAATGAGCGCACGGAACACGACCACCGAGACTGCGACGATGGTCAGCGAGAGAACCGCGGAGATCACTCCCGCCGTGAACCCGGCAATCGCAATTGCAGTGGCGAACACAATCGCGAGCAGTCCAACCCCCACGACGAGAATCACCAAGGCCTTGTGCCGCTCGGCAACAGTCGCCGGTAGCGGAGCGGTCATGCCGACGTTGCCAAGGCGATGGCGGCCCACGACATAGATCAATAGACCCACCAGCATGCCGAAGCCAGCAATCGAGAAGGCAGCGCGCCACGAGTACGTCGTGGCAACCCAGCCACAGATGATCGGCGCGGTGAAGGCACCCGCATTGATGCCGAAGTAGAACATCGCGAATCCACCGTCGCGACGAGGGTCGCCTTCTGCGTAGAGG
>CAINMH010000060.1 GCA_903850745.1 uncultured bacterium | reverse complement strand
GGGCATCGGAGCAACGAAGCCAGCAACTTCTCGAACACCTAGATCCACATCGCCCACGAGGCCCTCATCGGTCCGCGTGATGCCTACGTCGAGGACTGCAGCCCCGGGACGAACCATGTCGGCGGTGATCAGGCGCGGCACTCCAGCAGCAGCCACGATGATGTCGGCGCGCAACGTGTGGGCAGCCAGGTCTCGCGTGCCGGTGTGGCACAGCGTAACTGTGGCGTTCTCAGTCTTGCGCGTGAGCAGGAGTCCGAGCGGGCGCCCAACCGTCACGCCACGCCCCACGACGACAACTTCCGCACCTCGGATCGGCACGCCGAACTCCTCGAGGAGCACGACGATGCCGTGCGGGGTGCATGGAAGCGGCCCGGGGACACCGAGGACGAGTCGTCCCAGATTGATCGGATGAAGGCCGTCGGCGTCCTTTGCTGGGTCCATGAGTTCGAGAACTCGATTTGAGTCAAGCCCCGAAGGTAAGGGCAACTGCACGATGTAGCCGGTGACCGCAGGATCCGCATTGAGCGCTCGTACGGCGTCCTCGACCTGCTGCTGAGTCGAGTTGGCAGGCAAATCCACCCGGATGGACGCGATGCCGACTTCGGCACAGTCACGATGCTTGCCACCGACGTACGCATGGCTTCCCGGATCGTCTCCAACAAGCACTGTCGCTAGGCCTGGACGCACACCGCGTGCGAGGAGAGCGTCAACGCGAACCTTCAACTCAGCCTTAACGCGTGCGGCAGTCGCCACACCGTCGAGGATCGTTGCGGTCATGTCTCTCCTAATCGCTGTCAGAGCGTAAAGGCAATGTACTTGGTCTCGAGGAACTCGTGAATTCCATCGAATCCACCCTCGCGGCCAAGACCACTCTGCTTGTAGCCCCCAAACGGCGCTGCCGGATCAGAGACCACACCACGGTTGATCGCGATCATGCCTGACTCAAGAGCTTCGGCAGTACGCAGAGCGCGGCCGAGGTCGGCGGAGTAGACGTAACTGATCAAACCGTATTCGGTGTTGTTCGCTCGGAAGATCGCCTCTTCGTCGGATTCAACAACAACGATTGGCGCAACAGGACCGAAGATCTCGTTTTTAAGAATTGACGAATCGGACGCAACATTGCCCAGAACTGTCGGAGCGAAGTATGCCCCGGCGCCTGCGACAGACGCACCACCTGAAACCGCAGTCGCGCCTTCGTCGAGTGCCGCTGCCACCAACTCCGCCACCTTGTCACGCTCGGGAATCGACACGAGCGAGCCGACCTGACTGGACGGATCAAGCCCGGGACCGACACGAAGCGAGCCCATGGCCGCGGCAAACTTGGTGGTGAACTCCTGATGGACCTCGCGGGCGACAAAGAAGCGATTGGCTGCGGTGCACGCGGCACCACCATTACGCATCTTGGCAATCATTGCTCCGGCTACAGCAGCGTCGATGTCGGCATCTGAGAGAACAAGGAATGGCGCATTGCCACCAAGCTCCATAGATGCACGCACAATGTTGTCCGAAGCCTCACGCAGGAGGATGCGGCCAACCTCAGTACTGCCAGTAAAAGAAAGATTGCGAATGCGCGGGTCATGCAGCATCGATGAGATTGAGGCGCCAACAGGCTGAGGCAGGATCACGTTGACTACGCCTGGAGGCGCTCCAGCACGCGAGAGCAAATCAGCGACGGCGAGAGCCGTAAGTGGCGTCTCACCAGCGGGCTTGAGAATCACTGTGCAGCCGGCAGCAAGCGCTGGACCAATCTTGCGTGTTGCCATTGCTGCCGGGAAGTTCCACGGCGTGATGAGCAGTGACACACCTATCGGCTGATGCGTGACCAAGATGCGCTTGTCGCCTGCGGGCGCCGGTCGGAAGTCACCTTCGATGCGTACGGCTTCTTCGGAGAACCACCGGAAGAATTCAGCTGCGTACATCACCTCGCCCTTGGCATCAGCAAGGACTTTGCCATTTTCGCGCACAATCAGCTCGGCGAAAAAGTCAGCCTCAGCGACCATGAGCTCGTAAGCACGACGCAATATCTCCGCGCGCTGACGAGGAGCTGTCGCAGCCCAAGCGGGAAGCGCGGCATGTGCGGCTGCCGTTGCGGCTTCGATCTCGGCCGGACCGGCGATGGAAACCTCAGCGATCACCTCACCGAGTGCCGGATCCATGACAGGCATGACTGACGGTCCCTTGACCCACTCGCCACCAATGAACAGATCGGTGCTTAGCCCCATGACAGCCTCTCCTCGCTCGAAAAAGTTTTGTGCCCGTGTCAGACTTTGTCATACCAAATCCCGGGACTCACTCCGGGCACCCCACAATTACGAAGTGGGCGTTCCCGACCCTGACGGTCCGGTGAGGCAAGGCATCAGCAAAGTCACCAACTTGTCCTGAACGTCTTGAGGAACCGGTGTGGCATTTAGGCCAGCCAACTCCGAATCAGTGAACTGATCGATGGTGTCTGCGAAACATTTCGCCTGCTCAGAAGTCGAACCCACCTCGGCTTGCATCTTCTGCAAGATCTCCTGCTTCAAGGCAGCCCGATCGACAGTTGGACTCCCACAGGCAGTCATTGCGAAGGCGCCGATCGCGAAGACGACCGCAGTCAGGAGCGAGGTAATGCCGCATCTGTTCACCAGTGAATCCTAGTCGGCACACGACCACGAACAGCCACCATGCAGAGCCCCCGGTCAGGATTGAACTGACGACCTACCGCTTACAAGGCGGTTGCTCTACCACTGAGCTACAGGGGCGATGGGTCAACACTCTAGGACCGGCTTATCTCCCCGCTGCGAGGGAGTAGCCCAAAGTGTGGGTCACCCGAGAGCACTTGTGAATTAATCGTCCGAGTCGTGCCCGTGCCCGCGCCCATGTCCATGCCCGTGCCGATGCTCCATCGGAACTGGGCGGACGCCGTTGTCGTATTCGTAGGACTCATCTCCTGGAGTGAGCAGGGCGGCTGCCTCGTCCATCATGGAGCGGAACTGCGCCTGGACTTCCTGCCCAGCCGATGTCCGACCGTTGCGAGCGGCAGTTAGGCCCTGTCGGTAGGACTTCCACGCTCGCGTGTTCCCGGCAGTGGAGCCAGACTCCGCCAGGCTCTCGGCGAGACGCAACACAGCGACGTCAACTGCTTCTTCGTAAGTCACTGCGACCGCGCGAAGTGCCAGGGTCTTGGCCTTCTCCGCGACAGTTCTTGCTGACCGGAAGTCGCTGCGGCCTAACGCAACAGTCTCATCCGTAACCTCAAGATCGAAGATCTCGTAGGCCGCGTCCTGATCAAGCGCGAGATCGCGTTTCGCGACGTCGGTCGCCCGATTGAGAACGCGCTGCTCATCTCTCGTAGCGGAGACGAACCCTCGCCAAACGAGCAGGCGGGCAACCTGCGACGTCGTGCTGGCGCGCTCTTCGCGGTAGGCAGCGAGCTCGTCTGCGATGGAGGCGTTGTAAGTCGACTTCGCCTGTGCGATGGCATCGTCAAAGGTCGCCTGAGTTTCGGCGAGGGCCGTCTCCAGATCGGCCTGTGCTGAACCAGCAGGATCAATGCACGCGTCTAGCGCCCAATCGGTCTCCCAGTCGTCGTCCTGCCATGAGCCGCTCCATGAGCCTCCCCAACCCCTGGCCCTGTCTGGCTGGGCGCAAAACGCGGCGATCGGATCGACATTCGGGCTCCACTGGGGCGCACCGATGGGCGGGCGTGGTCCTTGATGTGCTGATGCGGGCGCCATCGTGGCGATGCCAGCGCCCGCGGCAAGTGCCGTCGAAGCGGAAGCGATGATGATCGTCCGCGCGAGTCGTGATCGAGCCATTGCGTTGCTCCATTCATCTGGGTGCTGCCGATATCGGCACACCACTTCAAAGTGACAGGTTGCTGGGTCGCAAAGCAACAGCGCAGCCGCATCGGAGCCATGCCCTTACCGGCGCTTAACCGAGTGCTTAGACAGGTCGCCCCTTGGCTAAAGAAATGGGCCAAACACCGATTACGTGAAGCGAGCAATCACG
>CAINMH010000059.1 GCA_903850745.1 uncultured bacterium | reverse complement strand
TGTCGGTGTGAAGTGGTCGTGCGTCTTGTGGACGTGTTCCCGGGCATGGACGATGGCCTCGGGTGTGTTTGTGAAAATGTGGTGCTTGTGCGCAAGGTGGTCATAGACACCGAGTGCTTGGAAGATGTTGTCGTGGTCGGACTGGATGCCGGACAACAGCACCGTGATGCCGCGGGCTTCGAGTGACTTGATGGTGTCGCCGAGTGCGCGAGCACCGGTGGCGTCGAGGGTGTGGATCCGTGACATCCGCAGGATGACGACTCGAACATCTCGCACCTCTGCGATTTCGAGCAGGAATCGACGAGCGGCACCGAAGAAGAGCGATCCGTCCAGCCGGTACGCCACGACGTGTTCGTTGAGCAGTGCTTGCTCTTCGACGCTGTGATCGGCAAGGTCGAGGGGCACCTCTTCAACGTGGGCCGACTTTGACACTTGCCTAAGGGCATATAGAGCGGCGATGACCAATCCAATGATGACGGCTATTACAAGGTCCAACACGATCGTCGCGATCGCCGTGGATACGAGAACGACCGCGTCGCCTCGGGTGGCTTTGAGTATTGAGCGCAGGTTGGAAATCTCTACCATTTGTACGACCGTGGCAAAGAGCACTCCGGCGAGTGCGGCCAGTGGAATATAGGAGACCCATTGGGACGCGATCAGGATCACGAGCAGTAGCACCGCGGATTGCGTAATCGCGCCGAGTCGGGATCTCGCGCCGGAGCGGACATTGACTGCGGTGCGGGCGATTGCTGCGGTCGCTGGGACACCGCCGAAGATGGGTGCCGCGAGGTTGGCCATGCCTTGCCCGAATAGTTCGCGGTTAGGGTCGTGGCGCTCGTCCACGCTCATCCCGTCGGCGACGGTTGCAGACAGCAAACTTTCCAGAGCCGCGAGCGCAGCCACGGCGATTGCTGGCACAACTAGTACCGACAGTTGGTCCCAAGGAATGACCGGAACACCTGGACTTGGCAGACCGGTGGGAATCGCGCCGATCGTTACGACGTCAATCCCCGCCCACACCACGGCAAACGTTGAGACTCCGACCGCGAGCAAAGAGATGGGAAAGCCGGGTCGAAACCGCAGAGCCAAGAGCATGCTGCCTGCAACGAACAAGGTGATGAGCAATGGCGCGAAGTCCGGGGATGCGATCCAATGCCGCACGGCTGACCACGCGACGACGGCAACCTTCTCGCCTTCACCTGTGACTCCAAGAGCTGCTGGCACCTGCTGCAGTCCGATGATGACTGCAATTCCCAAGGTGAAACCTTCTACAACGGGCAGCGGGATGTATTGCATGTATCGCCCGGCACCAGCGAATGCGAGAACAATTAGGAACACACCGGCCATCAGTCCAACAACGAGGACTCCGGGTGCCCCGAACACAGCCACGATCGGCAACAGCACGACGGTCATCGCTCCGGTCGGACCGCTGACTTGAAGATTGCTGCCCCCAAATACTGCTGCAACAAAACCCGCGACAATCGCTGTCACGAGTCCCGCGGCGGCCCCCATGCCTGACGCGACACCGAATGCCAGCGCGAGAGGTAGTGCCACGAATGCAACGGTGATCCCAGCGAGAATGTCGCGCTTGGGGTTACGGCGCATTGCGGTGAAATCAGCGCGCTGCGGCAGGAGTGCACGCGTATGTTTCCATCCGGTTCGGATGGCGCCAGCGATCGGCCCGCGATCATGCACAATGAGCGGACCGATATCGGTCATGACACTTTCCTGCGGCTCGAACTCAGCTCCCGCTTCAACCCTTCCTGGTCCTTGATGACATCGAGCAGGATTCCCCGTGCAGTGAGCAGCAGATCACGGATCTCAGGTGTAGAAATGTTGTAGAAGACTTGACCGTTGCGTCGAGTTTGCGAAATCAATCCCGAGCGGCGCAGAACACCCAACTGGTGGGACAAGTTGCTTGCCTCAATGTCTATCTCGATTAGCAATTCGTGTACGGCATGCTCCCGTATGCACAGCAACTCCATGACTCTAATGCGTGCCGGATGTCCCAACGTGCGGAAAAAGTTTGCCTTTGCCTCATAAAGCGGTACCGCCATATCGCCTCCCTAGATTCTTTTGATACTTTAGCAAATGAAGAAATCTTCAGGTGTAAAGCCCCATCCTCAGCCAGCAAGTGGGCAGTAACGAGTTTGTTTACAAGCGGCCGAAGAGCGCGATGTCCTCATCGAAGTTTTGGATGTCAATGTCTGAGACTGTCCGGC
>CAINMH010000058.1 GCA_903850745.1 uncultured bacterium | reverse complement strand
ATTCAGCGCGTCAACATTGGCGACTCGCTTACTCGCGCGGCCGCGCGCTATCCCCGTAAAGAAGCGATTGTCGACGGCGATCGGCGCATGACTTACCGCGATTTTGACGACTCGGTCAACCGCATTGCTCACGCACTCATTGCACGCGGGTATGTGCGCCATGATGCACTCGCCATTTTGTCGGGCAACAGCCTTGAGTTTCTGCAGGTCTACTACGCATGCGCAAAGATCGGCGTGGTTGCTGTCCCGCTCAGCTTGGTGTGGCGGGAAAAGGAGATCTCATACGTCCTCCAGCATTCCCGGGCAAAGGGCATCGTTGTCGAAGCGCAACTGCTGAATGGACTCGACGACGTTCTACCGCAGTGCCCTGAGTTGGTCGACGTATTCATCGCTCCCGGCACTGCCTCAGGTGATGATCTTGCCGCCGCAGAATCTCGTGGAGTCACTCTTCGCGATCTTGCAGAGGGACAAAGCTCCTCTGCAGTCGAGGTTTATGTCGAAGATCGTGACCCGTTGTCGTATATGTACACCAGTGGGACGACTAGTGCACCCAAGGGAGTGGTGTCGAGCCACCTCGCGCTCTACATGGGATCGCTCACCGCTGCTATCGAAATGCAGTTCACGACCAACGACCGCATGTGCACGATGATGCCGTTGTTTCACATTGCCCAGCTCAATGCCTTTTCGACGCCAAATGTCATGGTAGGCGCAACGTTGGTTCTCAAGCGCGGCTTTGATGCCCCAGGACTCCTAGAGCTGATCGAGAAAGAACGCATCACGTTCGTTTTTGGGCTCCCCGCCATGTACCGCGAGATGATCGACCATGCCGACATCAAGACTCGGGATATGTCGTCATTGCGTCGCTGTGGCTACGCGATGGCGCCGCTGCCAAAGGCAGATTTTCTCCGTGCCATGGACGCATTCGGCTGCGAATTCTCCCTAGGTTTCGGGCAAACCGAGATGGTGCCCATGACGACGTTGTTTCACCCAGAGCAGCAGTTATCGCACCACGGATCTGTGGGGACTCAGATCGTCAATGTCCAGCTCGAGATTATGGACGACGCCGGCAACATTCTGCCTTGGGGTCAAAGTGGTGAGATTGTCTATCGCGGTCCGCATGCGCTCGAGGAATACCTGCGCAATGATGAAGCAACCCGCGAGGCGATGACACATGGTTGGTTCCACTCGGGTGATCTAGGCCATTTTGATGAGGGAGGAGTCCTGTGGTTTGAAGACCGCAAGAAGGACGTCATCAAAACCGGCGGCGAGAATGTTGCGTCCCTAGAGGTGGAGAAGGCGCTACTTGAAGTCGAACCGCGCATCCAGTCTGTCGCCGTGATCGGTTTGCCTCATGCGAAGTGGATCGAAGCGGTGACTGCTCTAGTGATCCCGCACACAGGCCAGACGCTCACACCCGAAGAAGTCGATATGGCAGCCCAAAGCGTGCTCCCGAAGTTCAAGTGCCCCAAGTCCGTGGTCATCATGTCCGAGTTTCCGCGTACAGCAACAGGCAAGATCCAAAAGAATATTCTGCGAGAGATGTTTGCCGACCACTACGAAGGAGCATGAGCATGAGCCTGCCTTCTTATCGGCAATTGCCGATCAGCCCGGATAAGCCACCGCGATCGGCGTGGGGAGTGTGGGGCGACGATGATCAGCTGGGCACCATGAACCTGCTGACAGTCGAACGGGCTCAGCGCGGCTTGGCCTTAGCGAAGCGCGGTGCGATCTTCCCGCTCAACTGGAATCTCGAGCAGCCGTTCCCGCCGTTCTATGGGCGCAAGCCGCTCGTCCATCACATAGATCGACCTGTTCCCGGTTATCCCCTTCTTGATGACTCAATGGATTCATTCTTCACGCAGGCATCTAGTCAGTGGGACGCCTTGTGTCACGTGGGCAATCCCGATTATGGCTTTTACAACGGTCGCAAGGACGAGGACTTCACGGGCGAAGAGGGCACCCTCAACGGGATCGAGCACATCTCGCGAAAGGGCATCGTCGGCCGGGGGGTTCTTCTTGACATCGCGCGCCACTGGGCGTCCCTCGGCAAGTCACTCGATGGTGGTGAATGCGTGGAGTTCACGGTTGCCGACGTTGAAGCGTGCCGCAAGGCCCAGGGTGTCGAGATAGAGACGGGAGACATCCTGATTCTGCGTACTGGCTGGATGGAGTGGTACCTCAAAGCCAGTGCCGAGGTGAAGCAAGGATTGGCAGAGGATTCACTGGCTCGGTTGAAAACCCCCGGTCTCGCTGGTGATGAATCTGTCGCGGAGTACCTCTGGGATCTCCATATTTCGGCGGTCGCTGCAGACAACCCGGCGCTCGAAGCGTGGCCGCATAAACTAGAAATTGATCACTACCTGCACTACCGATTAATCCCACTTCTGGGAATGACACTGGGCGAGATGTTCTTCATCGAAGATCTCGCCTCCGACTGTGCGGAGGATGGCGTGTACGACTTCTGCTTTACATCTGCTCCACTAAACCTGCGTGGTGGCGTTGGTTCGCCCCCGAACGCATTGGCAATCAAATGACCGGCGGTCGGGTGGCGATTGTCACCGGCGCAGGCAGCGGCATCGGAGCGGCGAGCGCAGTGCGCTTGGCCGAAGACGGCCCAGTGGTCGCGTGTGATATTGACGATGTGGGTGGTCAGCGCACCGTTGATCGAATTCGCGCGGCAGGTGGAACAGCGATCTATGTACACCTAGATGTGGCTTCTGAGTCGGAGTGGATCTCGATTGTCAGTAAGACGATCGAGACGTATGGCCGCATTGACAGTCTCGTTAATAACGCCGGAATCGGCGATTGGGATCCCATCGAGACTGAGGACATCGCGGTCTACCAACGCGTTGTCGACGTCAACCAGACGGGTACCTGGTTGGGGATGAAGCACTGCGCGAAATGGCTAAAGGAAGCAGGAGACGGAGCGGTGGTCAACATCAGCTCCATCTTCGGCACCTCGGGTGGCTTTGGTGGCGTCTCGCCGGGCTACCACGCTTCCAAGGGCGCGGTACGAACGCTGACGAAGGCGGCGGCGATTGGGTGGGCGAAGGATGGTGTTCGCGTCAACTCGATTCACCCGGGCGTGATCTTGACCAACCTGAATAAAGACATGGACATGGATCAACTGCAGGCCATCACGCCTTTCCGTCGTCTCGGCCAGCCTGAAGACATTGCCGAGGCGGTGGCCTTCCTCTGCAGCACGCGTGCTGGCTTTATCACTGGGGCCGAACTCAATGTCGATGGAGGATTTCTCGCCCAGTGAAAGACGAGATTGCAACATTGCAGATCCGAGTCGAATTTGGCATCACCCGGATGTTCGATCACGCCTGCGGCAACTGCGAAGCGTGTCTTCGAGGTGTTTTGCTCTCATGCACTGAGCCGTGGGCAGTGGGGGTCGAGATTCTGCGTGGTGCCGTCGAGCCGGATGTCATGTTGCGGGCAGTGACCGCCGCAGCTGCGTTCGCCTCGAGTGGTGCGTCTACTGATGCAGTCGTGCTTGTTTTGTCCGATACGCCCACCTTGGCGAAACTCATCCGGACGATCCATACTGGTCCGGTTTTGGAGTCCACATCGAGTGCCGACCCTGACGTGCGGGCGGCGCTTCAAGGGCTGACTCCCACGGGGCGGCCAGATGCAGTGGTGACAGATCGCCAAGGACGAGCGGCTGTAAAGGCGGTTGTACGCGGTGGCATGGTGGCTTTGCCATTTGCTGAAGTGGATGCACCTTCGGTCACTGAGTTGGTGCAGCGTGAAGTGACTCTGGTTGGGCCTAAGGCCGTTCAGGATCTCGTAAACCGAGTGGGTCACCGTACGGAGATCGAGGCCTTTCTGTGAGTGATGCCGCGACGGCACTCGAACGATCTCGCTATCTGACACTCGGCGAAATCGTGTCTCGTACTGCGAGGCGCCGGCCGGATCACACGGCGCTGATGTTTGTAGACGAAAGCCGTACCTTCGCTGAGTTAGATGAACGTATGGCCCATCTGGCTGGTGCGCTCGTGGCACGTGGAGTCCAACGTGGAGATCGTGTTGCCATCCTGATGTTCAACTGTGTGGAGTTCGTTGAGACGTTTCTCGCGTGCCATCGCATTGGTGCCTGTGCCGTGCCGATAAATTTTCGACTCGCAGCGACGGAAGTGCAGCATCAGGTCCTGCACTCTGGCGCGAAGGTCGTCGTTGTGGATGCCCAGTTAGACGCTGTGGCACGTGAGGCGATTATGTCGAGTGATGCAGTGCTACTGAGCAAGAGTCCGACAGCTTCACCCACCGAGTCTCTCGCTCAAGCATTCGTGGATGGTCCGTGGATTGAGGGCGCCATCGTCACTGAGGATGAACTAGCGTTTTTGATGTACACGTCCGGCACAACCGGCGTACCTAAGGCAGCAATGCTTACGCATCGCAATCTTGTGACAAATACAACCAACTGGCTTGTCGAGGTGGGCGTTGGTCAGGAGGACGTGTGGTTCTCCGGCCTCCCGCTGTTTCATATTGGGGGCATCAACGGAATATTACCGTTTCTTTACACCGGTGGAACCGCGATTATCACCCCGTCGATGGGTTTCGATGCCGCTCAGACGGTTGCCAACCTGGCTGCGCACGATGTGACGATCTGCTTTTTTGTTCCAACTCAATGGGAAGCCATCTGTGAGTCTGTCTCAGTGACGCAAACACAGTTGCCGAAACTTGCACGCGGTCTCTGGGGTGGATCGCAATGTCCGCTGAGCACCTTGGAACTGATCGCTACAACACTGCCGCGCGTGGGAATCTACAATGCTTTCGGGCAAACTGAAATGTCTTCCAATACTTGCTTCCTCAAACCCGAAGACTCCATTCGCAAGCGCGGAAGCGTAGGCAAGGCAGTCGTCAATGTAGAGGTTCGCATCGTTGATGAAGGTATGAATGACGTTACCGATGGAACAGTGGGCGAGATCGTCTATCGCGGACCCACTGTGATGAAGGGTTACTTTAACGACGTCGATGCCACCGCTGCGGCGTTCGAAGGCGGGTGGTTCCACAGCGGGGATCTTGTGGTTCGAGATGCAGATGGCTACATCACGGTCGTCGATCGGCTCAAGGACATGATCATTAGTGGTGGCGAAAACATCTATCCGGCCGAAGTTGAACGTGTCTTGTTGGAACACCCTGCTGTGACGGATGTAGCTGTCGTCGGAGTGCCGCATCCAAAATGGGTAGAGACTCCTATCGCGGTTGTCGTATGCGCAGGCAGCGTGCCTGAAGAAGATGAGTTGATCGAATTTGTTAAGGGGCGCATCGCCTCGTACAAGAAGCCTTCGCGCATCATCTTTGTGGACGAATTACCGCGCAATGCGGCCGGTAAGGTCCTGCGGCGTACGCTGCGCGAAGAATACGTGGATCTGGGAGGAACAGCATGAGTGCTCACAAGGTTGCGGTAGTCACCGGTGCTGGCCGACCAGGCAGCATCGGATGGGCCACAGTGCAGCGACTCCTCGCTGGTGGCTGGAAGGTGGTTGCGTCCGATGTTGGTCGCCCCCTGGAGTCGCACCCCGACTACGAGGTGGCTGCACCAGAGGATTTGCTTCGGCTGGGGACTGAGAACCCCGACTCGGTGCTTGCAGTGGCGTGTGACGTAACGAGCGAATCAGAGGTCGTCGCCTTGTTCGCCGCCGCAGTTGAGCGTTTTGGCCACGTTGATGCACTCGTGAATTGTGCTGGACTTGGCATCGGGCTCACACCAGTTGTTGATCTGACCCTTGATGATTGGCGTGTCAATCTCGACGTGATGGCAACTGGTGCTTTCTTAGTCGCGCGCGAGGCTGCGCGCGTGATGTCTGCCCAAGGACATGGTGGGCGCATCGTGACAATCTCGTCTCAGGCAGGCAAGACGGGCATGCCACTGCTCACTGCCTACTCCGCAGCGAAGTTCGCGGTCATTGGTTTGACGCAAAGCATGGCGATGGAACTTGGTCCACTCGGCATCACCGTCAACGCGATTTGTCCAGGCACGATCGAGACACCGCTTTTGCATGTCAAAGGTGGCCTATATGAGAAGTACGCAGCATCCGCTGGAATTTCGGTGGAGGATTACCAAAAGCGCATCCTGAAATTCATCCCGTTGCGCAGACTCGGCAGCCCAGAGGACATCGCTGAGTCTGCAGCGTTTCTCTTGTCCGACGCCGCCTCATTCATCACGGGTGAAGCGCTCAATGTCACCGGTGGACAGGAGATGCACTGATGAGGGCACTTGTCTATAGGAGTCCTGAGAATGTCGTAGTCGAGACGTTTCCAGACCCCGAAGTCGGCCCACGTGATGCCCTGCTGACAGTTGAGGCGTGTGGTGTGTGCGGCTCCGATGTGTCGAGTTATCTGCATGGGCACTATGTGAGCGAAGGGCAAACGCTCGGTCATGAGATGTCGGCCGCAATCAAGGAAATTGGTTCGGATCTCGCCGCGGCTCTCCCTGTAGGCACTCGTGTTGCAGTGCGACCAGCTCGCTCCTGTGGTGTCTGCCCTTATTGCCTTGATGGTGTTCCCGGTCTGTGTGGTGATTCGGGTGCACGCACCTTGGGCTATGGCGCACGGGGCGGTTACGCCGATGTTGTGCTCTACACCGATGTCACTGTTGGAGCCGACCTCTACGCGGTCCCTGCTGAAGTGTCCGCCGACGAAGTGTTGTGGGCCGAACCTCTTGCCGTTGCAGTGCGGGCAGTACGTCGCGCGGGCTCTGTCGAGTCGGTGCTCGTACTTGGTGGTGGCTCTGTTGGATTATGTGTAGCGGCAGCGGCTAAAGCCGCGGGCATCGCGCGTGTCACTGTCTCTGAACCCCGTGACGAACGTCGTGCAGCGGCGTCTCAGATCGGAGTCAATGTCGCCAAGCCAGGTGACGAGGTCGAGCTCGTCGATG
This sequence comes from uncultured bacterium, assembly GCA_903850745.1. GTDB lineage: Bacteria > Actinomycetota > Actinomycetes > S36-B12 > S36-B12 > CAINMH01. Next base: position 25,097 of record CAINMH010000058.1, on the reverse strand, counting down.
CGGTTATTGATACCTCAGGCGTTGCGGCCGCGATAGCGGCGGCCGATGTGGCCTTGCGTCCGGGTGGGATCTTCGTGACAGTGGGTTTGGGTGATCGACCGATTCCGTGGCCTGTTCACGATGTCGTTGCGTCGTTCGCGTATTCCGACGACGATTTCGCACTCGCGGTCGACCACATCGTGTCTGGTCGAGTTCGACTTGGCGCGTTTGTCACACATCGAAGCGGACTCAACGGCGCTGGTGACGCAATCGCAGCATCAGCAAATGATCCGTCCGTGGTGAAAGCTGCGATCGTCCCCTCGCTGGACTAGATCGTCACCACTGGGAGCCGCGTACGCGTTGATGCTTGATGCGGCCTTCTTGATCGACGTAGACGCGTATGCCGGAAGGCCGCATGCTCATCCAAAAGAGGAACAGGCTGACAACAATGACGCCCAGACCAACCCACATCATCCAGAGCCGCGCATCGGCTACTCCGATGATGATGCCAGCGATACCGATGAGAAGGCCGAGGACAAATAGAACGGTCTGGCCACCCTTGCGTGCGGGCGGACGAGAGAGAACCGTTTCCGCATCTGAGCGGTAGGCAATCCGGTAGCCGCGAAGTAGGAGACGCCCCACCTCGTCCTCGACCGTCACGCCTGGCATGACGAGAGTCTCCCAGTGGAAGAGCCCCTAGCACTAGAGGTCCGGGGTAATCCCTACCTTTCATTTTCTTTGACTGTCACAACTTTTTAGGACAGTCAGTACCCGCCCAACATCGCTGACAGCAGCCTTTTCGCACCGGCCTTATCGAGTGGGTTATTGCCGTTGCCGCATTTCGGGGATTGCACGCACCCGGGACAGCCCGCGGCGCATGTGCACTCGGTGATTGCCGTGAGCGTTGCGGAGAGCCACTCCTGTGCGCGTTCGAACCCACGATCAGCAAAGCCTGCACCACCTGGGTGCCCGTCGTAAACGACGATTGTGCACATGCCCGTGTCGGGGTGAAGTGCCGTTGAGACGCCACCGATGTCCCATCGATCGCACATTGCAATGAGAGGAAGCAATCCGATGGCTGCATGTTCGGCCGCATGTGCAGCGCCTGGAACATCGCCCTCAGCGAGAGATGCTTGCAGGAGTACGTCATCTGGGATCGTCCACCACACCGCTCGTGTCTCAAGAGTGCGCATCGGCAACTCAACGGCTTCTTCACCAAGAACCTCACCGGTGAGATAGCGGCGCCGCATGAAGCTCACAACTTGAGCGGTGACCTCAACAGTGCCGCGCGCGATTGTGACGGCACCCCATGTGGCGCTCTCGTCGGTTGTCAGGATGTGCACGTCACTCACATCACGAGCCTGCGTTGAGTAGTCCACGCGTGCTTCTTCGACCAATGCAACACCCTCGACTAGGTCGAGTTGCCGAACGACATAAGTCTCACCTTGGTGTACGTAGACAGCTCCACGATGTGCTTGCGAATGAGCGCTTGACGCATCGATCGTGCCGAGCAAGCGACCAGTGTCGAACTCGACGAGTCGTACGGTTGCGCCGGCGCCGCGAATGTCGACGTGCTCAGTGGGACGGCTTGGATCGGTCCAGTACCAGCCGGCGGGTCGACGGCGCAAGATGCCTTGCGCTGCCAACTCTTCTGCGCAAGCGCGTGCGGTTGTCCCAAACCACTCCGCGGCATCGACTTCTGCATCAGTGAGCGGGAGTTCGGCTGCAGCGCAAGCGAGATGTGGCTTGAGGAAGTTCGGATTGAATGGATCAATCACGGTGGACTCAACGGGGGACCCGAAGATTGTTTCGGGGTGATGCAGGACGTACGCGTCGAGCGGATCATCGCGACCAATGAGAATCGCAAGTGCAGGCTGGCCCTCGCGACCAGCTCGCCCGGCTTGTTGCCACAGAGCTGCGCGAGTGCCGGGCCATCCAGCGATGAGAATTGCATCGAGTCCGCTGATGTCGATGCCTAGTTCGAGCGCGGAGGTAGTGGCAGCCGCGAGCAGTCGCCCTTCGCGCAAATCGGATTCGAGTGCGCGTCGCTCTTCAGGAAGGAATCCGCCACGGTAGGCAGCGACGCGCTGAGCGAGTGACGGATCTACTTCGCGTAGGAGATCGCGCGTCATCATGGCGACTGCCTCTGCTCCGCGTCGAGATCGTACAAAGGCGAGTGATCGAGTGTTCGAACACACCAAGTCGGCGAGTAGGTCTGCAGACTCGGCGGCGACACCTCGACGTACGGGTGCATCATGTTCGCCAGACGCATCGGTCAGTGGCGGCTCCCACAACGCGAAAGTAACCGGGCCGCGTGGCGACGCATCACGCGTAATGGCCACCACGTCCGCGCCGATGAGTCGTGAAGCGGCGGCGCTGGGATCTGCGCTGGTCGCAGAGGCGCAGATAAAAATGGGGTTGCTGCCGTAGCGACGGGCGATGCGACGCAGCCTGCGCAACACCAGCGCCACATGCGAGCCGAAAATACCCCGGTAGATATGTGACTCATCGACTACGACAAAACGCAACGCGCGTAGGAACGACGCCCACGCTTCATGAGAGGGAAGCATCGAGTAGTGCAGAAGATCGGGGTTAGTGACGATGAGGTTGGCATGGGTTCGAACCCACTTGCGCTCTTCGCGTGGTGTGTCGCCGTCGTATGCAGCCGCACGAATATGGACGTCGAGTTCTTCGATTGCGGCGAGCTGGTCGTGCGCGAGGGCCTTGGTCGGCGCGAGATAGATCGCGGTTGCCCCGCGTCCGTTGGGGGCCCGCTGGCCGTCCAAGATGGCGGTCAGCATGGGCATGAGGTAGCCGAGGGACTTGCCTGAGGCTGTGCCCGTTGCCACCACGACATGCTCGCCTCGCTGGGCGGCCTCTGCCGTTTCGGTTTGATGCAGCCACGGAGCGGTGATGCCGCGCGTGGACAAGGCGGTGCGGAGCTCGGGGTCGACCCACTCCGGCCAGGACGTGGTTTCGCCTTCTCGCGCGGGCAACTGCTCAACATGAAGCACCCGGTCAGCGCGGTCAGCGCGACGCAGCAGGTCGTCTAGCGGAGTGACTGTGGGCACTCATACATCCTGTCGTGCGGGGCTGACCCTCGTGGCTCTGCAAACGTTTGCAGATTTTGTGGGGTATCACTGTGATCCACATCGCCGAAACACGAGCATCCCAGTGCAGTAAGTGGTTTCGCTCTTGCGTAGAATCGCGCCGCACCCTGCGTAGATCACGCTGGGCGTTTGGCAGAGGCCCTACCCGGCTGAACCCCCACAACTGTGTGTCCGACGCGTGAGTGCACGCGCCTATTTGAGGAGTTCCATGACTGAGATCACCTTGGCAGGGATGAACCTGACCACGGTCATCATCGTTGCCGTCATCGCCGTGTTGGCGCTGGGCGTCGCTGCGATCCTCGTACGCGAGGTTCTCGCCGCCGACGAAGGCACCGACAAGATGAAGGAGATTGCTGCCGCAGTCCAGGAGGGCGCATCTGCCTACCTGAACCGTCAGTTCAAGACCCTGTCCATCTTCGCGGTGATCGTCTTCTTCGTGCTGTTCGTGCTTCCCGCGGACACCATGAGTGAGCGAGTCGGCCGAAGCATCTTCTTCCTCGTGGGCGCGGTCTTCTCCGCAATCACCGGCTACATGGGTATGTGGCTCGCAGTGCGCGGGAACGTTCGCGTGGCCGCAGCCGCCAAGGACTCCGGAGAGCAAAAAGCAATGCGCCTCGCCTTCCGCACCGGTGGTGTGGCGGGCATGTTCACCGTCGGTCTTGGCCTCCTCGGTGCAGCCATCGTCGTGCTCGTCTACAAGGGCGATGCACCGAAGGTTCTTGAGGGCTTCGGCTTCGGCGCCGCTCTGCTCGCCATGTTCATGCGCGTGGGTGGCGGCATCTTCACTAAGGCTGCTGACGTAGGCGCCGACCTCGTGGGCAAGGTGGAGCAGGGCATCCCTGAGGATGACCCCCGCAACGCCGCGACCATCGCAGACAACGTGGGCGACAACGTGGGCGACTGTGCCGGCATGGCAGCTGACCTCTTCGAGTCCTACGCCGTCACGCTTGTTGCCGCTCTCATCCTGGGCAAGGCAGCCTTCGGCGAGCTCGGTCTCGTTCTTCCGCTCGTCATCCCGGCAATCGGCGTCATCACTGCAGTCATCGGCATCTTCGCTGTGGCACCTCGCCCGAATGACCGTTCGGGCATGAGCGCGATCAACCGCGGCTTCTTTATATCCGCGATAGTTTCTGTCGTACTCGTTATCGGTGCCGTATTCGTCTTCGTTCCTGCGACATGGGCCGAACTTATCCTGAAGTACAAGCCGGCTTCGCTTTTCATTGAGGCGTTGACGGGCACTTGGGTCGACACCGTTGGCCCACGCGTATTCGTGATCGCCGCTGTGGTTATCGGCATTCTTCTTGCCGCGCTCATTCAGCAGCTCACGGCGTACTTCACTGAGACCAATCGTCGTCCGGTCGACGATGTCGCCAAGACCTCGCTCACCGGTCCGGCCACGGTCATCCTGTCGGGCATCTCGCTCGGCCTTGAGTCAGCGGTCTACAGCGCGCTGCTTATCGGTGGGGCTGTGTACGGTGCGTTCCTGCTCGGTGGCGGCACAGTGATTTTGTCGCTGTTCGCGATTGCGCTCGCAGGCACTGGCCTTCTGACTACCGTTGGCGTCATCGTCTCGATGGATACCTTCGGACCGGTCTCTGACAACGCACAGGGCATCGCCGAAATGTCGGGCGATGTGCATGGCGAAGGTGCCGCAGTTCTCACGCGTCTCGACGCCGTGGGCAACTCCACCAAGGCCATCACCAAGGGCATCGCAATCGCGACAGCCGTTCTTGCTGCCACCGCACTGTTCGGTTCGTTCCGCGATGCAGTCGTGGGTGCAGCACAGGGTCTGATTCCGGACTTCGATACGGCACGCATTGCTGAGTACCTGCAGTACGCGGGTATTCTCGACGTGGCCAACCCGGCTAACCTCGTGGGACTGATCATCGGTGCTGCAGTGGTGTTCCTCTTCTCCGGCCTCGCCATCAGCGCGGTGTCTCGTGCCGCGGGTGCGGTCATCTTTGAGGTGCGTCGTCAGTTCCGTGAGCACCCCGGCATTATGGAAGGCACCGAGAAGCCCGAGTACGGCAAGGTTGTCGACATCGTCACGCGCGATTCGCTTCGTGAACTTGTCACGCCTGGCCTGCTCGCCATCCTGGCGCCAATCGCAGTGGGCTTCGGTCTTGGTGTAGGTGCGCTGGGTGCGTACCTCGCGGGCACCATCGCCACTGGCGTTCTTATGGCGGTGTTCCTCTCGAACTCCGGTGGAGCATGGGACAACGCCAAGAAGTTCGTCGAGGATGGTCACTTCGGTGGCAAGGGTTCCGAGGCGCATTCCGCGACGGTCATCGGCGACACTGTTGGCGATCCGTTCAAGGACACCGCTGGCCCCGCCATCAACCCGCTCATCAAGGTCATGAACCTCGTGGCCCTGCTGATCGCTCCGGCCATCGTGACTATGTCACTTCAGGCCGGCGTCGGTTCGTGGCTGCGTTACGTCATCTGCGCGGTCGCGGTCCTCATCGTGGTCGTGTCGATGGTCATCTCCAAGCGTCGCCCGATTGCGGTCGGCGAGGAGCAGATCAACGTGCCCGTCTAAGGACAAGTCATCCCATAACGGCCGTCCCGCTCTGCGGGACGGCCGTTATGCTGAGGAGGGTCTTCGTGGGGGCATTTGACATGTGCCCCCCTCCGACCCGCAGACTCTGCGGAGTACCCGTATATATAAGGAGTAGCGAGTGCCGCCCAAGAAGGACTCCCGGACGCTGGTGATCGTCGAGTCACCTGCCAAGGCAAAGACCATCGGCAAGTACCTCGGCAAGGGGTACGACGTCGAGGCGTCCTATGGCCACATTCGCGACCTCGCCAGCAAGGCCTCTGAATTGCCCGAGGATCTCCGCAAGGCACCGTGGGCCAAACTCGCAGTCAATACCGACGATGGCTTCCTGGCTTACTACGTCGTACATGACAGCAAAAAGAAGCGCATTGCGGAGCTGAAGAAGCTGCTCGCAGGTGCCGACGAACTCCTCCTCGCCACTGACGAGGACCGCGAAGGCGAGGCCATCGCGTGGCACCTGCTTGAGGTGCTTAAGCCCAAGGTGCCGGTCCGTCGCATGGTCTTCCACGAGATCACCGAGCAGGCAATTCACGAAGCGCTCAATCAGACGCGAGATCTCGACATGCAACTTGTCGATGCGCAGGAGACGCGACGCATCCTTGATCGGCTCTATGGCTATCCCGTCTCTGAGGTGCTTTGGAAGAAGATTGGTCGCGAAGCTCGTTCGGCTGGCCGTGTGCAGTCGGTTGCGGTGCGGCTGGTCGTCGCTCGCGAACGGGAGCGCATTGCGTTTAATGCTGCCTCCTACTGGGACATCAAAGCCGAGTTCGATCCGGGTGCGTTCGCAGCAAAGCTTGTGTCTGTCGATGGCACACGAGTAGCAACTGGCAATGACTTTGATCAAAACGGTGTTCTGAAAAGCACCAAGGTTGTCGTGCTCGATGAGTCGGCTGTGCTGTCGTTGATCGACGGTCTGAAGGCGTCAACTTTTGTTGTTGAGTCGATCGATGAAAAGCCTGGCTCACGTAGCCCCAAGGCACCCTTCATCACATCGACCTTGCAGCAGGAAGGATCACGTCGCTTCCGATGGAACGCACAGCGCACAATGCGAGTTGCGCAGGGTCTCTATGAGAGCGGCTATATCACCTACATGCGTACCGACTCGGTGACGCTTTCTGCGCAAGCTATCTCAGCTGCACGTTCGCAGGCAGCGGAGCTGTATGGCGCGGACCATGTTTCAGCCAAGGTGCGCACTTATTCAAGCAAGGTCAAGAACGCCCAAGAGGCGCACGAAGCCATTCGCCCAGCCGGCGATGTCTTCCGCACTCCCGGTGAAGTTGCCGGTGAACTCAACGGCGATGACTTTGCGTTGTACGACCTGATCTGGAAGCGAACGGTTGCCTCACAGATGGCTGATGCCAAAACCGCAACAACCACGGCACACATTGCCGCAAAGAGTGCCGATGGGCGTGCGGTGCAGTTCAGCGCATCGGGCACCGTGATCTTGTTCCAAGGGTTCCTTGCGGCATACGCCGACACAGTCGATGAGGACGAGCGTTCTGACGATGACGAGCGCATGTTGCCAGTCCTACGTCAGGGTCAGTCGCTGGAGCCGCGTTCGCTCACGCCGGATCCGCACTCGACTAAGCCGCCATCGCGTTATACCGAAGCTTCATTGACGGCCAAGTTGGAAGAGTTGGGCATTGGTCGCCCGTCGACTTACGCCACGATCATGGAGACGATTCAGGATCGCGGCTACGTATGGAAGAAGGGCACCGCACTGGTGCCGGCTTTCGTTGCATTCAATGTGATCCGGCTCCTCGAGGAGCATTTCAGTGAACTGATCGACTACCAGTTCACTGCCAATCTTGAAGAAGACCTAGACGAAATCGCCAACGGCACTGCCGGGCGAGTAGAGCACCTGCAGGAGTTCTGGCGTGGTGTCGACGGTGGCTTCCCCGGTGTCCTGCCGTTGACGACGGATCTTGGTGCGATCGACGCTCGTGAGATTTCGACATTTCCGATCACCGGCACCGATGCGGTGCTGCGCGTCGGTCGTTATGGCGCCTACGTGGAGCGGGGTGATGAGCGGGCATCAGTACCAGAGGGACTCGCACCTGATGAGCTCGATGCGTTAAAGGCTGAAGAGTTGCTGGCGATGCCTTCGGGTGATCGCGATCTCGGCGTCGACCCATCAACGGGGCGCGACATCGTCGCGAAGGCTGGACGATTTGGCCCGTACGTCACCGAAGTGCTGGAGGACGGCGCACCAAAGTCAGCCAAGCCACGCACGGGTTCGCTTTTCGCGTCGATGAGTCTCGACACGGTTACGCTTGAGGATGCGTTGCGGTTGCTGTCGCTGCCACGTGTGGTGGGTCTTGATGGTGAGGGCATCGAAGTCACGGCACAAAAGGGTCGTTATGGTCCGTACCTGAAGAAGGGCACCGACTCGCGCACATTGGAGACCGAGGAGCAAATCTTCGCGATCACGATTGATGAGGCGCTGGCGATTTACGCATTGCCCAAGGTCCGTGGCCGCGCGGCGGCGGCTCCGCCACTTCGCGAGCTCGGGCCCGATCCGGTGTCGGGCGAGCCGATCCTGCTCAAGGACGGCCGCTTCGGACCGTACGTCACTGACGGCACAGTAAACGCCTCGCTGCGCAAGGGAGATGATCCCAACTCGATCACGCCGGAGCGTGCTGCGGAGTTGATCGCTGACCGTCGTCTGGCTGCGCCCACAAAGAAGACGCGTAAGGCAACCAAAAAGGCGCCGGCGAAGAAGGCAGCCAAGAAAACTTCGGCAACGAAGCTGGGTGTGACCACGACTGTGAAAAAGGCTGCGGCGAAAAAGGCCACTAAGAAAGCAGCTGCGAAGAAGAGTGGCGTAGGTCGCGCATCTGCCGAGAAGGCCGGCGTCGGGGTCTAGGTGCTGGCACTTTCTCGCGATCTCCATAGGCTGAGCATGTGACCGGGATATTCATTGCCTTTGAAGGCGGCGAGGGCGGCGGTAAGTCGACGCAGGCCAGGTTGCTCGCCGAGGCATTGCTTGCTGAAGGCCGCGAGGTCGTACGCACACGCGAACCTGGCGGTACTCCGGCGGCTGAGGCAATTCGCGCGGTGTTGCTTGACCCGGCCAATGACGGTCTTGATGCCCGCGCCGAAGCGTTGTTGTTTGCGGCCGCGCGCGGCGAGCACGTTGCGCGTGTGATTCGTCCCGCACTGGATCGCGGTGCGGTGGTGATCACTGATCGATATGTGGATTCCTCGCTCTCCTATCAGGGCGTTGCGCGTGAGCTCGGAATTGAGCGCGTACTCGAGTTGAGCATGTGGGCCACGGGCGGCTTGCTGCCGGATCTGACGTTCGTACTCGACATTGACCCGGCGGTGGGCTTGGCGCGCGTGACTGATCCCAATCGTCTTGAGGCCGAGTCACTTGAATGGCATCGCATGGTGCGAGGTGCGTTCCTTGATCTGGCAGCGCGTGAGCCACAGCGCTACGTCGTTCTTGATGCAACACGTCCAGTCGAAGATTTGACGAGCGCAATTGCAGCGGCAGTAGCGACTGCCATCACTACCCGCTCCTAATCGCTGCCGTCACTCGCGTCTAATCTTTGCCGTCGCCATTCGCATCCAACATCACACAAAGTGTCGGCAGCCGGTACCGCAATGTTCGCCGGTGTCCGAGCACTACCTTGCGCACAATTTCTCATCGTTGCCCGGTTGTGGCAACAATTCCAGTTCAAAAAGTTGCCACAACCGGGCAACGGCAGTTGAGCGACTGCCACAACCGGGCAACGACACGTGAGCGACTGCCACAACCGGGCAACGACTAGTCGCCGACGGGGTCTTCGCCCGGGCCTACGTGGTCGATTAGCCACTCGATTAATGGAGTCACTGCCTTCCAGTCCTTGCGTAAATGCGTGAGCGCTTCACGGGTGCTCAGCCATGTAGGCACACCGTACTCCTTGATGGCGACTACGCGACGGTTGCGCATCAAGTCGATGCGGGGATGGTCGAGGTCAACTCCGCGCGGCCGCGTCTTGACCTGATTGCCGTCGATCGTCCACCCGGATTTCGCTAGCTTCGCGAGGATCTTCTCCAGCAGCGCACCCGCGGGTCCGTCGACGGCGCCGCGGTACGTCTCGACCTGGCGGCCGATCGGTGAATACCAGCCACCCGCGACCATGAATCCGTTGGCCGAGATTTGCGCGTAGTACGCAATCGCGTCCTCCACCTCAATGGCCGCGCCCTGGTGATCCTTGATCGGGGTCTTGTCCTTAGCGAAGCGCGTGTCGCGATAGGGCCGGTAGACCCGCACTTCACCCTCGGGCGCTGCCTCGGTGGCGAGCGCCAACATGGGCTGGCGAATCAGAGCCTCGTAAGTCTGCTTGTTGGCGTGCCACCACTCGCGGGTGTTGTGGTCGGCCAACTGGTCGTAGAAGTCGATGGCGGCTGCGGGGAACCCGGCGAACTGCGTGGTCATGTGACCACCCTGCCACGCCCGTCGCACCGCCGCCGTAGGGTGGCGGAGTGTCCGTATGGGAAGTGCTGATCGGTCAAGACGAGGCGACCGCCACTCTGAGCCACGCTGCGGCTGACGCCGCTCGTAGCCTCCGGGGTGAGCCTGCCCCCGGCATGACCCACGCTTGGCTCATCACTGGCCCACCCGGTTCAGGTCGATCAACTGCCGCTACCGCTTTCGCGGCCGCACTTGTATGCCCCGAGCAGGGATGTGGTGACTGCATCCCGTGCCGCACGGCGATCGCTGGCACTCACTCCGACGTTGAGATTGTGCGCCCCGAAGGACTTTCGTACGGCGCTGACGACACCGAGGCACTCGTCATGCAGGCATCGATGGCGCCCTCCACCTCACGCTGGCACATCATCGTCGTCGAAGACGCCGATCGGCTCACTGAGCAAGCGCTCAACCGACTGCTCAAGGCTCTCGAAGAACCGGCACCTTCGACTGTCTGGATCCTGTGTGCGCCCGGAGTCGAAGACGTTCTCCCGACGGTGCGTTCGCGCACTCGTCACGTCTCACTTCGTACGCCCTCCGCATCCGACGTTGCGACCGCACTTCAGCAGTGCCACGGAGTAGACGCAGCGATCGCGGCATTCGCTGCGCGTGCGTCGCAAGGGCACATCGGCCGCGCCCGCGCCCTCGCAACCGATGAGCAAGCGCGCCTTCGGCGTCATGAAGTCTTGCGTTTGCCACTGGAGTTGCACGACCTCGCTTCCTGTTTTGTTGCCGCGGCAGATCTGCTTGCGGCCGCTACCGGTGATGCAACTGCGCTCGCGGACCCGCTCGATGCGCGCGAAGAGGCTGATTTGCTTCGGGCCTATGGCGAAGGTGCCGACAATGCTTCCAATGCGCGCGCAAAGAAGCTCTCGGGCAAAGCGATGAAGGATTTGCAGAAGTCGCACAAGAGTCGACGCACCCGCATGGTGCGTGACCAGATCGATCGCGCGTTGCTGGATCTCGTTGGCTTCTACCGAGATGTGCTCATCCTGCAAGTTCAATCTGACGTGGGGTTGATCAACGAAGAAATGCGCACTCAGCTAAGCCAGGTCGCTGTACGCGCTACACCCGAAGACACCGCGCGCCGGCTCGAAGCACTCGCCTACGCGCGACTTCAGATCGCCGCAAACGTGACTCCGCAACTCGCGCTTGAAGCACTCATGGTCCGACTGAAGGATCCCTCACTCAAAGCTGCGTAATCAGCACGAGACATCGGCAGTCGGCACCGATCCATTGATCAGATAAGCATCGACAACACTGTCGACGCACTCCGAGCCTTTGCGGTAGGCGGTGTGACCATTGCCGTCGTACGACAACAGCCGCGCATGGTCGAGTTGTTCGGCGAGGCGCACGCCCCACTCATACGGCGTAGCCGGATCGTGCCGAGTGCTCACAACGAGAATTGGCGCGGCATCAGCGGCATCAATTTCATGCGCCGGAGTACTGCTGACATAGGGCCAGTCCGCGCACGCGACATTGGCATAAGCGAAGTAGGTGCCCAAAAGTGGTGCGGGGGCTGGCTGCCCAGCCGTGCCGAATGACCACTCGTTGGCCAGCACCGCAAGTTCGCTCGGATTTGTCGTCATCGTGCGATCGGTGCACGTGTAGGCATAAAACGCATCCATGGAATTGTCAGCGTATGTGCCGTCAGGACTACGGCCTAGTCGCGCATCGAGCTGTTCCATCATCGGAGAGCCGTTGCCGGCCAAGCCAGCGCGCAATGCATCTCGAAGATCAGGCCACTGATTGGGCGAGTAGAGGTCCATCAGGATGGCGTACGTGCCCAAAGCCTCAGTGAGTATTCGATCAGGCTCATTCGGGCGCCCGGGCAGTGGTTTTGTTTCCAGACCAGCGATGAATGCACCAAGTTGCGTCATCGCAGACTCGACGTCGACTGTGAAAGGGCAGTCGCTTCGTGTCAGGCAATCAGTCATGAATTGACGAAGCGCATCCTCGAATCCTTGTGCTTGCCCGAGCGCGATCTCATCGCCGTGGATATCAGGTGGAAGCGCGCCATCGAGAACGAAACGTCCGACATATGTTGGAAAGAGATCGGCGTATGTTGCGCCCAAGAATGTGCCGTACGACTTGCCAAGAAAGTTGAGCTTCTCTTCACCGAGTGCGATGCGTAATTGATCAAGGTCACGCGCGGCGTCTTCGGTGTTGAGGTGTCCAACAAGATCAGGGCTGCCCTGTGCACATCCCTCACGTACGATGCGTGCAGCGTCTTCAAGTGCAGCGAGATCTGCAGCATTATCAGGCGTGCCATCAGCGCCGATAAGCGCGTCAAGATCAGGACCGGTAAAGCAGTGAATGGGCGTGGACGACCCGACTCCGCGAGGATCGAACCCGACCAGATCAAAATGTGAGAGGACGTCGGGGGAGACGATCACCTGAGCAGCCATTGCATAGTCAATGCCGCTTGCGCCGGGGCCCCCAGGATTGACCACGAGTGAGCCGATGCGATCGCCGCTGGCTGGGAGTCGGACGACGTTGATGCCTAGTGTCGGACCATTGGGCTCGGAGTAAGAAACTGGCACTCGCATAGTCGCGCAATCAAACCCGCGGCCACATTGCTTCCAGGCAAGTTCGGTCGAGGCAGGCTGAGAGTTCACCGACTCCGGGGTTGGCGCCACGGCTGAAGGCGACGTACACCCAACGAGAGTTGCGGCTGCCACAAGGGCAACAATGAAGACTGGAGCGCGGCGCACTACTTGAGCCTACGTTTATGATGCACGGTTCACAACGCGAACAATGTGCGCGCTTGTGCTAAAGCTCAGCCACTCTTGCGACGGTGTTCGCGCTTGCCGCCGGCCTTGGCGCTGCTGCCTGGCTTGCTGCTGCCGCTGCCGGCCTGAGCGCCGGGGCCGTAGCCGCCACGATTCTTCTTCGCCTCGAGGGCGGCCTGGAATGGGTCGACGGGGCCCGACTCGGTCTCTTCATCGGGCGCGGTGTCCTTGGGGTCAGTGGCCATGTCCCTAGTCTGACACCGAACCGGTGCCCCCCTGAGCAGGCGGGTAGCATGGGCCGGTCCTCAAGGCAGTTGCCGAGAGGACAAGCCGCCTTAGCTCAGGGGTAGAGCAACGCACTCGTAATGCGTAGGTCCGGGGTTCAAATCCCCGAGGCGGCTCCACACGTTGCGAAGCAACGTCACATGCTGCCCCTGGGATTTGGGAGGAGCGAAGCGACGGCTCCCCGAGGCGGCTCCACACGTTGCGAAGCAACGTCGCATGCTGCCCCTGGGATTTGGGAGGAGCGAAGCGACGGCTCCCCGAGGCGGCTCCAGCTGACCGGCCCGCGCGGCCGGCGCCGAAATGTTGTAGTTCCGGGGCGTGGCAAAGTGGTCACATGAATCGGCATCGGGGTCTAAGACGGTCCGTTACTCGGGTTGCGAGGGTGCTCCTTGCCCTGTGCGCACTGGCGTGCGCAAGCCTCATCGGGGCGGTGCCCGCTCTCGCGCACCAGCCGGTCACGCTCGACAGCGCGGATCGCACCCCGGCCCGCGGACCGCTACTGGTCGACGGAACGGTCTCATTCGCGGTCTACGCCACCTTGGCTCGACCCCAGTCGAAGCGCGCTTTCCGCGTTGGCATGCAGGCGGGACAGTCGCTCCAAGTGCAACTGCTCATCGCCGACGAACGCCCGGCGAATGCTCTGGAAGCCGCCCAGTTACCCACGGTGGCGGTGGTCTCACCTACCGGTCAGCGGTTCGTCCTGCGGCCAAGCGAGCGGACACCCTTCTACGAGCCCTACAGCGGAAAATCATTTCTGTACCTTGCCCGGTTCACCACCACTGCCGTCTCCGGCACCTATCGCATCTGGGTCTCGGGGCGTAGTTCGTCGACCGTGCGGGCCGTGGTCGGCGTCGGATACCGCGAGGTGCCGGGGACCGTACGCCCTTGACGTGATCCGAACGCGCCGATCCGGCGGATCGATCGCACAATGACGCCGTGACGCGCGCCTGCTTCGAGAATCCCCTGTGTAAGTCACCCGTCTACGTTGAAGAATGCTTCCCTGAACGGTGTCGCATTTCTGAGATGCTTCTGGATTGGCTCATGATCACCCGTATGAACAGCCCACTACCCTGTTGCCAACAATATCGACATTGATTCGACGCATGTTCCAGTCCGTAGTCCCGATTACCGGTTCGCCGTCGATGCTTCGCGGCCGCACACTATAACCATTGGCAGCCGCAATATAACGCGCGCGTTCGAGCGTTCCGACTTCAATGGCTTTCTTGCAGATAGACCTGTTCAAAATCGGGACAAGAAGGCCCGAAGGATCCCCATCAACGTCAGCAACAGGTTTGTCCGCTGGCTGCACACCCTCCGCGATCTTCGTTAACTCGTTATAGATAATCCCCTGGGAGTCAATGACTACGTGGGTTCCAGTTGCGGCTCTGTTGTTGCTTCCGCTCCCGCTTTTCTTCACGGTGTAACTAATCAGACCGCCATTCACCACATCTGATTTCTTACAACGAAGCTCTTCCGCTTCTTGGGCTTGCGACGTAGATGACATCACGCCACATTTTGCGTACACCTGAGCAGTGACGGTGGACTTCTCACCGGGCTCACCCACCGTGAGTTTGACCTTGCCCACTTTGCCCCATGATTCCATTTCGGGCCACCCGATCTGTATCAGGTCCCACATCCAGGGGTTGCACATCTCTATGCCTGCACAGAAAAAGATTTCTTCTTCATCCGAGGGCCAGTAGGTGCCAACCAGTTTTTCGTGGACTGTGAAGCCCTGTGCTTTCGCGCCATAACTAGCGCCAACGTACGTCTTGCCACCCGCGATTTTGCCTTTGCTCACCCGTAGATCTTCAGAGACCACTTTGACCTGGCTTGTCCTCTCCAGGCCTGCGGTGTAGGTCGGGTGGTAAACCACTGCGGCACCATCCATCAACTGGGCGGCGGCGGCGTAGCGCTTGTGTGAATGGTCGACGTCATATGACTTCGGTTGGATGTACTGAGCCTTCTCGGACTTGACTGAGCGATCGCTCGCATGCGAGGGAGACACAGATGAGATCGCCACCATGGTCAGCGCAGTAGCGCCACAAATTGCTACCACTCGGGATACACCTGAGCCAAAAAAAGTGGAATTCATACGTGTCATCATGAAGAGGAGTGTATGTCAAGGCCCAATTTATTGACTTGGAATTCGACACACAAAACTCATTGAAGAAGCTAACGAGCAGCCTACATATCCATTCTGGTTGGGTTGGCCCGAGCGCTGGTCGCTGGCGTAGTCGTTGGAGAACTCGTCCGGGTGGCGCTGTCCATCGTTACCGCTCGGGATCGTCCACCGGGCACGGGACGGTCAGGGGGCTGCCACAGCACGAGCAGGAGCCCTCCAGGTACCAGCCGGTGATGTCGTAGTCCTCGAACACGGCGTGAATCACGAAGACGGTGCACCCGCAGTTCAGGCACTTGTGCGTCGGGATGCCGCGCTGATCGATGAGGCCAACAGCTGGGCCGTGCGCTAAGTGCTTGGGGTGGCGGCGCAGTGACTTGAGCCGTCCGAGGCGAGGCAGGATCATCAGCTACCGCTTGCGGCGCGCTTGAGTGCCGACCCAGCCGTGATCCGCACGACCCTTCGCGCGGAGATGGTCATCGGCTCGCCAGTCTGCGGATTACGGCCCAGCCGCTCCTCGCGTTGAATGCTCTCGAATGTCGCGAAACCCAGCAGCGCAACACGGCCGCCCGCGCCGACCTCATCGGTGATGACCGCCATCAAGGCGGTCAGTGCGCGATCGACTTCGCCCGGGGACAGACCCGCCCGCTCGACGGTGGCCGAGACGAGTTCGGAACGATTCATTGCATCCTCCTTGATTGAATTGTTTTGTCCTGCCACATGATCATAACGAGAATGATAATCATTTTCAAAGACTTCGAGCTGCGTGTTGGTCCCGTCTGGGTTTTTTGACCCGTTCATCCCTTCACCTGTCCAGCACTTCGCTCTCGCTATCCACCCGTGTGGGTGTGTGACTCAAGTTTGCGTGACGCACGCGTGACCCTGCACGCCCCCCATGCGTCGGCTACTGTGGAAAGTGAAGGCAGAGTGCGGGGACCGAGAATGGTTAGGGAGCTTTAAATGGATGAAATTGGTCTTGTCAAGATTTGGAACGTCAAGCGCACCCAGGTGATCAATGCCCAAATAGCCCCGACGCTCGTGCTCATCGCCGTCCTTGTTCTAGCTGCGCTTGGTTACTTCGATGGTGCGCCAAACAGTGTGAAGTATCTGGCTATTGGTGTCTCTGCTGCGACGGGAATATTGGCCCTGATTTCTCAGTACGCGACGATTCGTGAAGCCCAGCGATTGGTCGTCGACCTCGGTAATCTTGAGCGGCCTTCGGAGCTGTCCCAAAAGATTGCGGCATCGGGATCGTTTCTCTCGCTGGTAGCGCTCGCACTTGTCGTGATTTCAATCGGAATTTTCGTCCTTGTCGTGTGGGCAGTCCTCGGCTCCATCCCGCCCAAGTAACACGGATAGCCGCCATGTCCATCATCATCGTGGTTACATTTTTTGTCGTTGTTGTAGGAGTGTTCATCCTCACTTACGAACGCGCTGGGAAAAAGCACAAGAAGAGCGGACGTGGCGGCGACTTCGAAGGCTGAGCTCAGGCTCAGGCGGGGTGGCCACGCTGACAGAACGCGGGGCATCAACAATGGAAACCATGAGCAACCATCAGCTTGTCCGCGTTGAGAAAACCCTGACCACGGCATTGGTCGCATGGTCAGTGGCCAGCATCTCTCTGGGAATGCCGCTTGCGTTGATCGGTCGCAAGATGGGCAGCACCTCGGTGAGCGAATTCGGGAGGCAAAACGCCCTATGGGGTGCCGTCGATGCAGCTATTGCTGGGGTTGGCTTAATGACGCGGCGCAAACGTGGGGTGCTGTCCGATGTTCAAGCGGAACGCGAGATTCGAAAGCTGCGCAATTTGCTGGTGATCAATGCATTGGCCGACGTGGGGTACATAGCTGGTGGAATTGCCATCGCAGCTCGGAGTCGGCGAGGTATGTCTTCACTGCGCATGGGGGCTGGAGATGGTGCCGCCATCGGGATCCAAGGGACGTTTCTTTTAGTGCTCGACGTGTCACAAGCGATGCGGCTGCGGAAGATCCCCACTAAAGCTCACTGATTCACGCATTGGGTTCGGTCGCGGCCCGCACCCGGCTCGCAACCCACACTTCTAGAACCTTGCACATCAAATACCCGGCGGGATCTCTCCTGCCACCTCGGCGATGTCGATCACCCCGTCTAGGTACGCCGGCAGATCCTGACCCTTGCGCGCGTACCACTCACGCAGCAGGGCCGGCGAGTCCACGACTAGGCCCAGGTGTAGCGAGACGATCGCGAGCGCGTAGTGCTCGAACTCCTCGCTGTATCCGGCTACAACGTCGCGCGGAATGGTGACGCGGTAGTCGCGGTTGGCGGCATCGAACGCTGTCGATAGATCGCACGCATCGGTGTAGGTCCCGGTAATGACGATGTTGTGTACGCCGAGTTGGCGCAGCAGGAACTCGAGGTCGGTCGGATAGAACGCAGACAACCGCTTCTTGGTGCGAATGTAGTAGTCGGACTCGGGATCATTCTCGACTAGCAGGTCCAGCCAGGGCGTGCCCTCCCAACTGTGCTCATCCATAAGGGGGTTCGGCGGCAGATAGAGCTCATAAAGCACACGCCAGTTCGCTTTGCGGTTGTGCGCTTTGGAGTTCAGGTCGTCGATCCCGCCATGACGTTGCCAGTGCTGCACGTGGATGATCGGTATGCCGATATCGCGACACAACTGATGGAAGAGGTTGTGGGCGGGGATGCGCTCGCGGGCCCGGGGTGCGGGGCAAGTGACCTGGTCCTCCGGCCCGATATGTCCGCGATGCATATCGATGCTCACGACCGCGGTGGTCTCCGGGTCGAGCCATCGGTCAAAAGCCTCGTTGGACGGCAGCGACTTGCGGTGCCGGTTCTCCAAGTAGCAATACATATCGGTCTTCATTGCGTCTCCTTCTCCCGCGGCGCCGGACTTGGATCTACACCCGACCCCGTCCCTACCACTGCCTCAAGGTTTCACATCGCTGTGTTTTTCGGGACGTTTTGGCACAGTGAGTGACAGGAATCTGCCATCGAACAGTGGGTGCACGGCTGGGCACCTGCAGGTCACGGGGCACCGCTCGCACGCGACAGGTTCCCTTAAGGCAACTTCACATGGCGCTTCGCTCCGTCCTACTTGCCGTCTTACTGTGGCCGCCTACACACGGTCGTGAGTTAACGTGGAAAGATCCCGTCTCATGAGCTCTGCGGCGAATACGACAAAGAAGGTCGTCATAGGTGTGGCTCTCTTAGTCGTCTCCGGAATGGGCCCGTGCATAGTCTTCGTGCTTCTTGGCTTACCCAATCTGGCCAACGCGGCAATCCTGCCTGGCGTCGCGCTCACTATCGCCTGTGTTACCGGTACGGGGTGGCGTGGTGGGATGATCGTTGTTGGTCCATTCGCGGTGTTTTGCGCCCTGGCAGCATGGGCGAGCCCGAGTCCCTGGCTTGCTGCGATCGTGCTCGCTGCGGGAGCTTTCTTGCGGGCGTATGCCGCTCGAGCAGGTCTGCACGATGCATTAATTTTGACTGTGATCACGCTGGGCTTTCTGGTGGCGACGCCGTACCAATTCGACTCGGTGGTGCCCACTCCCATTCTTGTTGGCGTCGTTTCTCTAGGTGCAGGTCTATGGGCCACCATCGTGATTTTCGCTCTGCGCAAATGGATCCCGCACGTGACGCGGGTTCATATAGAACGGATTCGCGTGTTGGCTTACAGCGTCTTACTCGCCGTGCTGGTAGGCGTAGCGACATGGCTCGTCGTGTATTTCAAGCTTGGCCAGACGGGTGGGTGGATCATTCTCACGATTCTCGTGGTGTTTCAGCCATATTTCGGTGCGGGCTTCAAAAAGGGCCGCGCTCGTGCTCTTGGAACCGTTGCTGGCCTTTGTATAACCGTCGTTATCGGTTTCTTCTTTTCAACAGGTGTGATCCTGTATGTAATTGGTTCGATTTTCGCCATCATCATGTTCCTGTTCCTGCTTCAGAATCGCCCATATTGGATGTATGCAATGGTGCTCACGCCAACAGTGGTGCTCTTGGATAGCGCCAACTCAAACGTGGGAGTTGTCGCTATCGAGCGCCTCAAAGGAACACTCATCGGTATTGCTTTCACTCTGGTTGTGATGCTCGCGTTATTGCCGATTGCCAAGCGCCTCGAGGTAAAGCCGACCACGCCGTCTCAGTGAGCACGTTCAACTACTACGTGCGGCAAGGGCCACTAAAGCGGAAATAGGGGCTCTGCTACTGAGTTACCTGTCCAATTTCGGACAATCATTTGCAGTTGTCGTGCACGCAACTCGTCCGAGCCCATAGTGTGACTTTATGACTCATGTCCAGCGACGCATTCGAAGTGCCACCGCTAGACGATTGGGTGCGGGAGCACTCGGGCTCTCGCTATTGGCCGCCCTCTCCCTGCCCTCAGCCCAAACGCTGGCGATCTCGGCTGCCGATGAGGGGCCGTCGATCGCACCGATTTTGAAGCGCGATGTTTTGGTCGGCGCCGATATGTGGGACACGAAACCGCGACTCATGTCACTGACCTTGAATTTCGAAGGCATCATCGGCATTCCGAACGCCGATAATTCGGATTTTGATATCGCTCGAGCTGCCGTGGAGGCAGCTGGTGGTGCATGGAATGTGATCACTGACTGCAGCATCACCCCAACACAGATTTCACACACAACGGCAGTCTCACCTGAGCAGTATTACTCCGTCACCGGTGTTCACGGCGAGTTCCTAGATGTGGTGCAGGTTCAGACGTCGTGGCCGGTACGTCCCAGCACTCTCGATGGCACCGACTTTAAGATCACCTTGAACAATGGCACCGTTGTCGACCCTGTCGCTGCTGGGATCGTGCCCAACTTTGAATACAACGAGCGTTCAGTCCTCATTCTCAATGGTGAGTTCGGCAACCGTTATCCGAAGTCAGACGAGCGATCGCGTTATCCGGTCAAGGTCGAGGTCGTACGTGATGCAACCCCGCTGCAGTTGGTGGGCCCCGGCGGCAAGCTTGCCAGTGCTGTCGGCATGACGATTACGAATGACAAGACGCCGTACGACGATCAGCCCGACGATCCGACACTGTGGACCGGACCACGGATCATCGCGGCGAAGATGACGCGCATGTCTACCCTCGGCGAAAACGGGCCGGTCCCTCTCAAGCGCGGCCTACTTCCCAATGACGGCGTCTCGATGTACGGCGAGAAGCGGGCCCAGTTCAGGATGCGCATGCTGACCGTCGGCGGGGCCTTCTCGCCGGATGGCATTTTTGGTGTGCACCCCGGTGACTACCGCAAGCACTTCCGTCTCGTAGCCATTGAAGATGACGGCACGCGTATTCCGTTGATCGAGCCCGGCATTACGTATTACGTCGATGGGCACCCGATCAAGATTCAGGGCTTAGCAGATCTTGGCGTGAAGAAAGATTCCTACGATGATTGCTACCAAGAGGACAGCGAGAATCAAATCGACATCATCCTCTCCGGCAGCGTGAAGGCCGCCAATCGCATTAAGGTCCTGCAGATCCCGGCCAAGGGCAACGGTTATTCCCCGCTGTATAACGACGGTGGTCCGGGCAATAACCCGGTCCCGGGGATCCGCTACACCGCACCAAGTCCTCGCCATGCGGTTCAGATCATTGACGGACTCAGAGACCCCATGCGCGTTACCTACCGGCCCTAGTCGCTAAAAGGATCGCTGATCGATAGCTCGATAGGAGTTTGCACCTTCCCCTCAACCTCGAAACTCCCTCCCAATGCCTAAGTCCGGGGCTTGGGCGTATTGGAGCCGCCCGCGAAAGATCTGCTTGGCCACACCTCGGACGCCATAAATCTGGATATGGTTTGCCGATGGGAAGCGTCCAAGTCTCTGATGGCGTGCCGCCACCCGACGGCCCAGCTCTGTCGCACCCTCCCACCCGCAAGGGATTGCGGTGGCTGCTTTGGGCGGCGGCGCTTCAGGCAGTTGGTGGATTTGTGTGTTTTGGAATATTCGCCCTGACGGTGTGGGCCTTCGATGTGCGTGGGTCTTTCGCGGGTGAGAAGGTGCAGGTCGTGTTCCTCGCGATCAGTTCGTGCACTGTGGCCCTGTCTTTGATCACAGTCGTGAACAACGTGCGAATGCGGCATGTATTACGTCACCATCAATGGCGAGCTCGTCCCGGCAGGTCTCGCGAGATTACGAGTGATCGGGTATCCGGTTTGAATGGTGTGCCCGTCGTCGTGTTTACCGATTCCGATCACCCCGATGCGACTAGGTCGGCAGTCACGGTCGTCACCCGGTGGTGGCGCCTCGAAGGCCCCGAATCATTTTGGTACGCGGGGCTAGATGACCGTGCTGGTGTCGTTTCTCCACCGGATGGCGCGAGTCCCATTTGGTTGCGAAAGATGCGTATCCGCGAAAATCGAAGGAAATATCGCCAAGCCGTGATTGACAGCGCTGAATGAGCTGTGCTCGGCTAAAGCGTCTCCCCACGTTACGTAGCTTCGTCATACTCGTCGGTATTGTGTGCCCGCCGGCGCATGGTCGCGAGACGACGTGGAAGGATCACGCCTCATGAGCTCTGCAGCCAAGACCACCAAGCTGGTCGTGGCCGGCGTAGCCCTCATGGTCTTGGCGGGGCTGGGCCCGTGGATCGTCTTGGCACTTCTGGGGATGCCTAATCTCGCCAATGCAGCGATCCTGCCTGGGGTCGCAATGACCATCGCCTGTGTCACTGGCACCGGGTGGCGTGCGGGAATGATCATCGTTGGGCCGTTCGCGGTGCTCTGCGCACTGGCTGCATGGGCGAGTCCGAGCCCCTGGTATGCGGCGGTTGTCCTCGCTGTCGCGGCTTTTCTTCGCGGGTACGCCGCTCGAGAAGGTCTGCATGATGCGCTGAACCTGACCGTTATCACTCTAGGGTTCCTGGTTGCTACACCGTTTCAGTTTGACTCTGCTGTGCCAACACCGATCCTCGTAGGCGTCGTCTCCTTGGGTGCAAGCCTATGGGCCACTTTGGTGATCTTCGCGCTACATAAGTGGATTCCTAAGGTCAAGACCGTCCATATCGACAGGGCCCGCGTATGGGGTTACAGCATCACGCTTGGCGTGCTGGTTGGAGTGGCCACATTTCTCGTCGTCCACTTCGATCTCGGACAGACCGGCGGGTGGATTATTCTCACGATTCTCGTCGTCTTTCAGCCCTATTTCGGTGCGGGGTTCAAAAAGGCAGGATTTCGGGCGCTGGGAACTGTCGCTGGTCTCTGCATCACGATGGCTATCGGTGTGGTCTTCCCCACCGGACCGATTCTGTATGCCATTGGTTCGGTCTTCGTCATCATCACGTTCCTTTTCCTTCTTCAGAATCGCCCCTACTGGCTCTACGCCATGGTGCTGACGCCCACGGTGGTACTCCTGGATAGTGCCAACTCAACCGTGGGAGTCGTAGCCGTCGAGCGCCTCAAGGGCACGTTCATTGGCATCGGATTTACTCTGCTCGTAATGCTCGCGCTTTTGCCCCTCGTCAAACATTTCGAGTCAAAGCCGACGCCTTCGCCGCATTGAGTGTGCGGTTGTTGACTTCTGCTTCAATCAGTCTCAGGCTGTCGATATCTCTCCGGGTGTTTCTCGGCCTCGTACCGGGTCAGATGTCTCTAATGAAGGAGCGGCACGATGTCCGATCAGGTTGACGAGCTCGTTGCATGGACTCTGCGGATGTCGCGTGCGGAGCGTGAGGCAGAGCCGATCCACGTTACGCGGACCTCAGTGTGGTTCGCGGCGATCGGCTTTCTTGCCCTCGCCGTGGGCCAGTCCCTCATCTGTTGGGCGCCGCCGGACGGGAGGTTCGAGTTCATCCTGTTGGTTCTGGGGACGCTGTCTCTGGCAGTCGCGATTCTCTACCACCTTGATCACCACCGGCTACGTTTTGGATTGCCAGCCCTTATTTGCTTCAACCTCGCGATCGTGGCAGCTTCGGCCGTTTGGGTTCCCTATGTGATCAATCCAGAAGTTCGTGGCACCTCAGGCGGCTTGCTCTATTCGTATATCGCTTGGGGAGTCGCGTGGACACTTGGTGCAATCGGCACATTTCTTGTGCTGCTGCGCAAGGAGCGGCGTCTAGAGCGTGGTGGCAGAAAAGCGGCCACCGAAATTCATGCGTCCTTCTTTCAGCTCCTCATTCTGGGCGTGGGCATGCTGATTTATGGAATCAGTTTCATCGAGCAGAGCTCTTCGCCAAATAATCAGGTAGATGGCGTGCTCGGCGTCGTAGGCCCGGTTCTCATTGCGATTTCAGTGATCAACCACGTAGAGCATTTGATACTCCGCATTGGTCGCCCTGCGGTCATCATCACCATCATCGGCATTTCGATCTGGTCGGTCAAGAATCTCAGTAGAGCCGTGACTGACTGGATGAGCGATCCCGCATTGGCGAGGTTCTTCGTTTACGGCGTCCAAGGCATAGTTTTTGCCCTAGGAGCGATCGCGTGCATCCTTGTGCTTTCGCACAAAAAGGCATGGCATGCAGCCCGACCTGAGTCAGATAGCGCCCCGTCGAGGCTCTGAGATAGGTCTCGATTCAGGAGGCCGTTGCTCTAACGCCTCTGAGATAGGTCAAGATAAGAGGGTGCGACCGAGTAGCGAAGGCAAGTCACGCCGGGTAGGCATCCGCGCGGGGCTAGCGATATCTGTGCTCGCGACATCCGTAATCCTCGGGTTACCGTGGGCCCAAGCAGCTGAGGCGCCGATCGCTCTCATGCTCGATGGAGCAGCGACATCAACATCTGACGTGAGTCCCGTATCCCTCGACTCGGCGCTCTACCTGCCCGATGTCACGCCTGCGCCTGCAGTGTTGCTCGCACACGGTTTCGGCGGCAGTAAGACCAGTGTCGCCGAGGATGCTCAAGCCCTGGCGGACGCAGGATTCGTCGTGCTGGCATACACGGCGCGTGGATTCGGCGACTCTTCTGGAGAGATCTCCATGAACTCCCCACAGTTTGAAGTTGCAGACGCCTCAGCACTCGTGACGTACCTGAGTAGTCTCGCCAGCGTCACACAGGACAGCGATGGTGATCCCGTCGTCGGAGTCGCAGGAGGGTCGTACGGCGGTGCGCTCGCGTTACTGCTCGCTGGCTACGACCGCCGGATTGATGCCGTTGCCGCAGACATCACATGGAATGATCTTGAGACTTCACTGTTTGCGCAGAGCACAGTCGATGCAACTTCACCAGGCGTCCTGAAGAGCATGTGGACATCCGTGTTCTTCTCATCAGGTCTTGGGTTCGCTCCCGGTCAACCGGTGACTGAGTGTGGCCGCTTTACGCGTGACTGGTGTACCGCGTACGTCGAGGCAGCGACTGACGGAGCAGTATCGGATGCGTCATCAGCGCTGATGGCGGCATCTTCGCCCAAGAGCATCGCTGGCCAGATCACTGCTCCAGTGTTGCTTGGTGCAGGGCAGTCCGACTCGTTGTTCCCGCTTGCGCAGGCGAATGCCAACGCGCAGCAGATCACAAACGCTCCGCTGAAGATGGTGTGGCACGCCGGCGGTCACGACGGAGGCACTCCAGAGACCGAACGCCTTCGACTTCTCACTGCACAGTGGTTCGATGCTCACCTGCGTGGTGGTCCCGCGGTGAGTGACAGTTTCGATGTGTCAGTGGTGGCTGCCTCGGCAATCAGCGATCGCGATCCAAGCACCATTGAGATTCTTTCTTCGACGACCTATCCCGGCCTATTTGGTGACGCCCAGACGTCGATTCCAGTTCTTGGGCCTCCTCAGCAAGTGCTCGCTCCTGCAGGAGGCGCGCCAGCTGCGATCACGTCCTTGCCCGGTGCGGGTGGGTTGGCGGGAATAGCCAGTGGACTGCTAGGTGTGTCACTCCCCGGCCAGACGGCCGTTTTTGTCTCTGAGCCGCTATCT
>CAINMH010000057.1 GCA_903850745.1 uncultured bacterium | reverse complement strand
TGTCTGGCGCGAAAACGTCCTCGCTGACATGCGAGACAACTCCAAGCCGGTCGCTGTGATGGTCAACTCCATCAAGCCGCCCTCTGTCGTGGATTCCAGCGGACAGGTCGTATCTGGCGACGCGGAGACCCCGCTGTGGGATCAAGGTTGGCGCGATTCGGCGACGGCTGTGACGTCAATGGGTACTCGATTCGTTGTCATTCACGACACGCCGTCGCTGCTGACTGATCCGGTCCTATGCGTGGAGAGGAACGCTGCCAACCCAGCTCTCTGCGACGAACCTGCTGATCTGGTCGTGCCACCACTGAGCGTCGATGTTGACGTGGTCAAGGGGATGCCCGGTGTGGACACGGTCGACTTCAACGGCGGAATTTGCTACGTGGGTACGTGCCCCATGGTGCGAGCCAATCTCATGGTCTTCCGCGACCAGGATCACCTGACGGCCACCTATGCCAATGCCTTGGCCCCCGGGATGTCCTTGAGCTTGGTGCCGATGGTGGTCTCGGCTGCGGAGAACAAAGCCCCCTAGGAGCCCCAAAGAGAGGTGGAGACGGGATTTGAACCCGTGTACACGGCTTTGCAGGCCGTTGCCTCGCCTCTCGGCCACTCCACCAGGCGGTGGACCGCCAGAAAACAGCGATCCTGCGAGCGGACGACGGGACTCGAACCCGCGACCCTCACCTTGGCAAGGTGATGCGCTACCAACTGCGCTACGTCCGCATGACGGTCAGACCGTCAAAGAGGGACTTTAGCCGAAGCAGGCACTGGTCACCAATGCGGGGGCAGGACCGGCAGAATGCACAATGTGCAGCCAGCCGCTCGATTAGGAGGTCTCGTCGCCTCGGGGTTGATCGACGTTACCTCGGATCTGGCCGCACTGGACTCGGCGGGGCGATGGGCGGTCGTGATCCCCTACAGGGGCGATCCAGTTCTCGCCCGATTTGAGCATTGGATATCTGCATCAGCGGCATCGGTCGCCGGAGCCTGGACTGGACCGCAAGCCTCAACGTGGAAATCCTCTCAGAATGAACAGTCGTATATAGCGGCGGTGCAACGCGTGCGAGCGCTCATTGAATCTGGTGATGTCTATCAAGCAAATCTGTGTCGAGTTCTCTCTGCACAGCTTTCTGATCCGGACTCGTGCGATGTGGGTGGCCTTCATGCATTACTCGACGCGGGCAACCCGTCTCCATACGGCGGGTTTGTGCGTGTGCCCGGTGCACACGTAGCCACTGCATCGCCAGAGCTGTTCCTGAGGCGTACTGGCCGACACATCGAATCTGGGCCGATCAAGGGCACCGGTCGCGTCGAAGAAGACCTGACGCAGAAAGATCGCGCCGAGAACATCATGATCGTTGACCTCGTTCGCAATGATCTCTCGGCCATTTGCGACACGGGCTCAGTCAGCGTGCCGGAGCTACTAAAAGTTGAAGAGCATCCGGGACTCGTTCATCTTGTGTCTCGCGTCGCGGGGGAGTTGCGTGACACGGCAACCTGGCCAGAGATCCTTGCCAGCACCTTTCCACCCGGCTCAGTCACCGGCGCCCCCAAGTCGAGCGCTCTGCGAATTATCGACGAGGTGGAGAGCGTCTCGCGTGATGTCTACTGCGGTGCAATCGGTTGGGTCGACGCCGACAGCGGTGAGGCCGAGTTGGCTGTCGCCATCAGAACCTTTTGGATGCAGGGGGACCAGGTGCACTTTGGCACTGGAGCCGGCATCACGTGGGGCTCGGACCCCACCCGCGAATGGCAAGAAACGCAACTCAAAGCGGCGCATTTGATCGACGTAGCCAGCGGTGTATGGCAAGGTGCCATCTCATGAGTCTGGTCTGGATGGGGTCCTACGACGGCGGCACACTCATGCCTGCCGAAGAGGCTCGGGTCTCGCCATTCGATCACGGGTTCACGGTCGCTGACGGAGTCTTCGAGACCATGAAGGTGGTCGACGGACAAGCATTTGCGTTGACTCGTCATTTGGCTCGGCTGGGCACCTCGTGTGCCGGGCTTGGCCTCCCGCATCCCAACTACGCAATCATTCGCGAGGCAGTTGACGCGGTGCTCTCATCGAGTGATCGAGTGCCACTGGCGCGTCTCCGGATCACAGTGACCGGAGGAGACGGTCCGCTCGGGAGTGATCGCGGGACGGCTCCAGCGACAGTGTTCGTCGCAGCTTCGCCGATTTCACCGTGGCCAGCTACGACAACGGTGGTAACTGTGCCTTGGCCCCGCAATGAGCGGAGTGCATTGGCTGGCGTGAAGTCAACGTCGTATGCAGAGAATGTGCATGCCCTCGCGCATGCACATGGCCTCGGGGCTTCTGAGGCGATCTTCGGCAACACCGTGGGGCAACTGTGTGAAGGCACCGGCACAAACATTTTCGTCGTGATTGATGGTGAGGTAATAACGCCAACGCTGAGCAGTGGCTGCCTCCCCGGGATCACCAGAGCGCTGATTTGTGAGTGGTCTGACGTGCGCGAAGCCGACCTGCCTCTGGAGGTGCTTCACACAGCAGATGAGATCTTTCTCGCCTCCTCCACGCGCGACGTGCATTCGGTGACTCGAGTTGATGATCGAACGCTGGTGAGCGGAAGCATCACGGCCAAGGTGGCCAGTACGTTCGCTAGGGAGTCAACGGCCAACATCGACCCGTGAAATGGGCTGGTAGTCTTACGGGCCTGACGGGCGATTGGCTCAGTGGTAGAGCACTCGCTTCACACGCGAGGGGTCACTGGTTCGAACCCAGTATCGCCCACCACCGTCACACTCAGCCAGTGAGCCATGCCCGGGGGATTCGTCGGATAGGTTCCTCAGATTATCGGTAAACACCGACAAGGGAGTCCTTGATGACCGAGACGCCGACCGCAACCCGCTCCACTCGTCGCACTCGACGCCTCGTAATTGTTGGAGCAGTGGCTCTGGTCCTCGTTGCAGGTGCCGTCGTAGTTGGTGTCACTACCACGGGCTCAAGGTCAGGCACCGTCTCCACTGTCGCGACGAAAGACGACAGTGTTGTCCTCACCTGCACGAGGGTGAACTGGGGAGGTGGTGACAACATGACAATCCAGCTTGACTGGACCGCACTCCCCGCGGGGTCCTCCACGCCTTCGGTCTGGGAACGGAGCGGTGTGTCACCCAACTTCACCTATAACCCGAACGTCGGGAGAAACGTCACGTGGTGGCCCAACACCACCCAGCCATCTCGAGTCACCTTTTGGGTTAATGCGGCGAACAGCTACGCAGGCCGGACCGAAGTCATTACCTGGAAACCAGCAGGAACGTCAGGCACGGACACCAAGTACGCAGAGGTGTGGTGCCCCAAGGTGAGCTAACCGCCAACTGCCAATTTGGTTTTCCATGGTTTAGGTGGTGGCAGTTCGGCGCACGAGGTGTCCTCCGGGCTGTTGGTGTTCCGTACCGTCTAACCTTGGATCACTACTAGAGGAGCATCTAATGAGCCTGAGCGTCACCGTCGTCAGCCCCGAACCTGAGGTTCGCGAGGTCGAGACGGGTACGACGGCCATGGATGTTGTTGGCCAAGACCGCAGTGTCCTCGTGGCGCGGGTCAATGGGACGCTCAAGGACCTCGACTATGTGCTCGAGCCAGGTGATGTGGTCGAGGCCGTGACGGCGGCGGACCCCGAAGGACTCGCTGTCCTGAGGCACTCATGCGCTCACGTGCTGGCCCAAGCTGTTCAGCAGGAGTTCCCTGAAGCCAAGCTGGGCATCGGCCCTCCAATCAAGGACGGGTTCTACTACGACTTCGCGGTCGGCAGGCCCTTCACTCCAGAAGACCTTCAGGCACTTGAGAAGCGCATGCAAGTCATCCTCAAGGCTGGCCAGCGCTTCACTCGCCGCGTTGTCACAGAAGACGAGGCCCGGCACGAACTCAAGCACGAGCCATTCAAGATGCGTCTGATTGGCAGCGAGGGTGGCGCCGATGTCATGGAGGTCGGCGGCGCTGAATTGACCATCTACGACAACGTGGACGCAAAGTCGGGCGAGCGTTGTTGGGGCGATCTGTGCCGTGGACCGCACGTGCCCACTACGCGTTACATCGCTCCCAACGCGATGAAGTTGATGCGAAGTGCCGCTGCATATTGGCTAGGCAATCAGGAAAACGAGTCTCTTCAGCGTATATATGGCACTGCGTGGGCGAGCAAAGACGAACTCCAGGGCTACCTTACCTTTCTTCAGGAGGCCGAACGTCGAGACCACCGCCGTCTTGGTGCCGAACTTGATCTGTTCTCGTTCCCTGAGGAAATCGGGTCGGGTCTGGCGGTGTTTCATCCCAAGGGCGGTGTGATACGCCGTGTGATGGAGGACTACTCGCGCAGTCGGCACGAGGCCGCAGGCTACGAGTTCGTCAACACCCCGCACTTGACCAAGGCCCAACTTTTCGAGACTTCAGGCCACCTCGATTGGTACTCCGAGGGTATGTACCCGCCCATGGAACTCGACGCCGAATACACCGAGGACGGTCTACTCCGCCGCGCACCACAGAAGTATTACCTCAAGCCGATGAACTGCCCCATGCACAATTTGATTTATCGTTCACGCGGACGTTCTTATCGTGAACTTCCGTTGCGGCTTTTTGAGTTCGGCACCGTCTATCGCTATGAGAAGTCCGGAGTTGTTCAGGGACTCACTCGCGCGCGCGGCTTCACTCAGGATGATGCGCACATCTACTGCACCAAAGAACAGATGCCCGGAGAGCTCGACACCCTGTTGACCTTTGTACTTGATCTGCTGCGCGACTACGGCTTGACCGACTTTTACCTCGAGCTGTCGACGCGCGACCCAAAGAAGAGCGTGGGCACTGACGAGGAATGGGCCGAGGCAACCGAAGCCCTGCGCGTCGCTGCGGAGAAGCAAGGACTGACTCTTGTGCTGGATGAAGGTGGAGCCGCCTTCTACGGACCTAAGGTCTCTGTGCAGGCTAAGGACGCCATCGGTCGCACGTGGCAGATGTCAACCATTCAGGTCGACTTCCAATTGCCCCAGCGCTTCGATCTGGAGTACCAAAGCGCAGATGGCACTCGGCAGCAACCGATCATGATCCACCGGGCCCTCTTTGGCTCGATCGAGCGTTTCTTCGGTGTTCTCCTCGAGCACTATGCCGGCGCGTTTCCCCCGTGGCTCGCGCCTGTCCAGGTCGTAGGAATTCCAGTCACCGACTCTCATGTGGATTACCTTGATCAGGTCGCTGCTTCACTTCGCGCCGAAGGCGTGCGGGTAGAAGTTGATGCATCTGATGACCGCATGCAGAAGAAGATCCGCAACGCCCAGAAGCTGAAAATCCCGTACATGCTCATAGCCGGTGACGAGGACGTCGCTGCCGGAGCTGTGTCCTTCCGATATCGCGACGGCACGCAGCGCAACGGAATACCGGTTTCTGAGGCGGTCACAGAGATTGTCGAGGCCGTTCGCAACCGGCTACAGATCGCATGAGTGACGCGTGGGATCGGCTTTGGACCCCGCACCGCATGGTGTACATCAACGGGGAGGGTCGCCCCACGCACACCGAAGCTGGTGACGATTGTCCGTTCTGTCGCATCCCCACGCTGGGTGATGTGGATGGTCTCATTGTGGCTCGGGGCGAGTTAGTTTTCGCTGTCTTGAACTTGTACCCCTACAACTCCGGTCACCTCATGGTGTGTCCCTATCGTCACGTGCCCGATTACTCCGATCTCACTACTGATGAGATCGCTGAGTTTGGGCTTTTCACTCAGTTGTCGATGCGGGCGTTGCGCCGAGCTTCGAGTGCTCAGGGCTTCAATATCGGGATGAATCAAGGAGCAGTCGCAGGCGCGGGCATCGCCGGCCATCTGCACCAACATGTCGTGCCGCGTTGGGCCGGTGACACCAATTTCATGCCGGTCATCGCCGGCGTCAAAACTATGCCGCAACTTCTTGAGGACACGCGTGAACTGATCATCGCAGAGTGGGGACTGTGACGCGTCAGGAACGCTGGTAGATACCGCTCTCGGGATATCCGCTGGAAGGTGTCGAGACATCATCGAGAGCCTGCGCGATTTCTTCGGGAAGTTCGAGTTCTTCGGTGGCAAGTGCTGCGTGCAATTGCTCGAGGGTGCGTGCGCCCACAATGGGGGACACCACACCCGGCCGATCGCGCACCCACGCCAAGGCCACCTCGGCCGGAGAGACGCCTAATCCCTCGGCGGCCATCGCGACACCGTCGACAACCCGTCGATGCCGGTCGTGCAGGTAAGCCTGCACGAATGGACCAAATGCCTCCGAACTCGCGCGGGAGTCGACGGGCGCACTGTGACGGTACTTCGCGGTGAGCACGCCACGACCCAGTGGTGACCACGGCAGAATGCCGACACCCATGGCTTGTGCGGCCGGAAGAACCTCACGTTCGATCCCGCGCTGCAGCAATGAATATTCCATCTGCGTGGAGATGATGGGGGAACGACCACTCACTGCGCGTTGCCAAGTGACCGCCTGCGCAAGTTGCCAGCCGGAGTAGTTGGACACGCCTATGTAGTTGACGCGGCCTGATCGAACTGCGTCGTCCATTGCGGCGAGGGTCTCTTCAATCGGGGTGAATGCATCCCAGACGTGCATCTGCCAGATGTCAACGTGATCGATGCCTAGGCGTTCTAACGACCGATCAAGAGCCTGCAGGATGTGCTGACGAGAGGCATCAAATCGTCGAGGCGTGCCGGGGCGCGACACTGCCTTGGTGGCAATGATCGATCGCGATCGCAGGCTGGGGTCCTCGAGAATCGATCCGAGAATGCGCTCCGACATGCCATCGGCGTATACGTCAGCAGTGTCAATGAGATTGCCGCCCGCATCCAAAAAGGCGTGGACTTGGGCACGGGCTGTCTCCTCGTCGGTGCCGCGGTCCCAGGTCATGGTGCCCAGTGCGAGACGGCTGACCTGTAGGCCCGTGGTGCCCAGTAGTCGCTGCTCCATGCACCGAACCTACCTCCCAGATCTGACAATCATGGGGAGGTAGGCTGCCTAAAAAGGCATGGAGGGCGCGTGAAGCTCGGACTTAATCTTGGCTACTGGGGCGGCGGCAACGACGCCGACAACCTCGCTCTCGCGCAAGAGGCTGATCGCCTCGGCTACAGCGTCGTGTGGGCCGCAGAGGCCTACGGCTCTGATGCCGCGACCGTTCTGGCGTGGGTGGCTGCTCAGACCTCACGAATCGATGTGGGCTCAGCCATCTTCCAGATCCCGGGTCGTACCCCCGCCAACACGGCCATGACTGCCGCGACCCTCGATACGCTTTCAGGTGGCCGGTTTCGACTTGGGCTGGGCGTCTCGGGCCCGCAGGTCTCTGAGGGTTGGCACGGTGTCCGATTCGACAAACCTCTGAAGCGCACTCGTGAATACGTCGAGATTGTCCGCAAGGCCCTTGCCCGCGAACGACTGACATACGACGGCGAGTTTTTCACCCTGCCACTTCCCAACGGACCGGGGAAAGCGCTCACACTCACGGTGCATCCAGTGCGCGAAAGAATTCCCCTCTATCTAGCCGCGGTGGGGCCAAAGAATCTAGAACTCGCCGGTGAAATTGCCGACGGATGGTTGGCCATTTTCTACGTACCCGAAACGATTAGTGATCTGCTGGCCAATGTCATGACCGGACGCACAAAGATCGGCAAGACCCTCGACGGATTCGACATCGTTCCGACTGTTCCCGTTGTGATCGGTGACAACGTGGAAGACTGTGCTGGCCCGTTGCGAGGCTACTCAGCGCTATACATCGGCGGCATGGGAAGCAAGGAGCAGAACTTCTACAACGCACTAGCCACGAGGTTGGGTTACGGCGAAGCCGCTGCAGCTATCCAAGAGGCATACCTCGCCAAGGATTATTTCGGTGCGGCTCGAGCCGTGCCCGTCGAATTCATTGACCGCACCTCACTCATCGGTCCACGTGAGCGCGTCCGGGATCGATTAGCTGCTTATGCCGAATCTGGAGTCACCACGCTGACCCTCGCGGTGTCGATCGGTTCGATGGAACAACGGATTGCCACCCTGCGCACCATGGCCGAGGTCCTAGATGAGTCTGGATTGGCGGAATAGTGGGCTGGTTTGAAGCAATCATCCTTGGGATTATTCAAGGGCTCACGGAGTTCCTGCCAATTTCCTCGAGCGCGCACATTTTGATTGCTTCACAGATTTTCCAATGGCCCGATCCTGGTGCTGCGTTCACAGCCGTCACACAGATCGGCACTGAAGCTGCCGTTCTCATCTACTTTCGCAAGGACATCGGAAGAATCGTCTCTACCTGGTTTCGCTCCCTCCGCGATTCGTCGCTTCGCAGCGATCCTGACGCACGCATGGGCTGGATCGTCATCATCGGCACCATTCCTATTTCAATCCTTGGGCTCGCGTTCTCACATCAGATCGAGACCGTCGCGCGCAATCTGTGGCTCGTGGCCGCCATGCTGGCGATCTTTGGTCTGGTGCTTGGTGCGTCGGATGCGCTTGGCGCCCGGGTGCGCACGTCGGAGCAGATGACGTGGCGTGACGGCATCCTCATCGGACTCGCGCAGGCACTCGCACTTATCCCGGGTGTTTCCCGATCTGGTGCCACCATCTCGGGCGGACTATTCCTGGGCTATACCCGAGCGGCCGCGGCCCGATTTGCCTTTCTCTTGGCCATCCCCGCGGTATTGCTTTCGGGGTTCTACGAAGCTACCAAGATCGGCAAGGACGGCGCACCCACGTCGTGGGGACCCACGATTTTGGCCACGGTGATCGCCTTTGTGGTGGGCTACACGGTGATCAGGTGGTTGATGAAGTACCTCATGACGGGAAGTTTTCGACCGTTCGTCTTCTATCGGCTTGGTCTCGCGGCCCTGCTGGTCATCCTCTTGGTGACCGGGGTTGTTTCCTAGACTCGACTGCCGCCTAGGCTGCAGGAATGACCACAGTGCTTCTCGTCCGGCATGGGCGTACGACCGCTAATGCCACCGGACTCTTGGCTGGCCGCTCACCCGGGGTCTTCCTCGATAGCTTGGGGCGCGAGCAGGTCGAACGGCTCGGGTTGGGTTTAGCTGCGCTACCGATTGACGCTGTTATCAGCAGCCCACTTGAGCGCACGATGGAAACCTCGGCAGCGCTTCTCGCCGGGTCGAAAGGCGTTCGCCCCTTACATGAAGAAGACGGACTGATCGAGTGCGGCTATGGAGATTGGACCGGACGCGAACTCAAGGTGCTCGCCAAAGAGCCACTATGGAAGATCGTTCAGTCACAGCCAAGCGCGGTGAAGTTCCCCGGCGACGAGGGTGAGCCGATGCTCACGATGCAACATCGTGCCGTTGCGGCGATTCGACGGTGGAACGTGTCCCTTGGGCCTCGCAGCATGTATGTCGCGGTGAGCCACGGCGACGTCATCAAGGCAATTCTCGCCGACGCGTTGGGCATGCATCTCGACCAATTCCAGCGCATACATGTGGATCCAGCCTCCGTTTCAGTCATCAACTACTCCGACAGCGGCACGTCGGTATTGCGAATGAATGATTCCTCTGCAGATCTCAGCGCACTTGTGCGACCCAGTCGCCGCAAGTCGAATTCCGCAACTGTGGGAGGTGGAGCAGGATGACGCAGTTCGAATTCGATCGACCGCAGCGCTTTGTTGCAGGCACGGTAGGACAGCCAGGCGAGAGGGAGTTTTATCTACAAGCTCGCAATAACGTTGAGGTTGTCAGTGTGGCCGTCGAAAAGGAACAAGTGCGCGTTCTGGCTGAGCGCGTTGATGCTCTGCTCAATCACGTTCTCGCGGCAACAAACGGTTCGGCCGCTATTCCGGCCATGCACTTGGGTTCCGATGACCTGGGCCCATTGGAAGTACCTCTCGAATCCGCGTTTCAGGTACAGACACTGTCCATCACGTGGGACTCAGCAAAAGAGTGTGTGACGATTGAGGCTACTAGCGAGGAGGAAGACGGCTCGCTTACGGTGCACCTCAGTGGTCTTCAAGCACGCGCATTCGCGCATCGGGCCGTGGCAGTTGTGTCGGCGGGCCGTAAGCCATGCCCGATTTGCAGCCAGCCGCTGGACCCACGTGGCCATCTATGTCCGCGAGCAAACGGGTATCGACGAAGGTGAAGCTCGACGACATCGCGGAGGTCCTCACCCATGGTGAGATCGAGATAGAGGGCCGCCTGGTGGAGGCTTCCAACACCACTCTTCGTGGGGTCGTCACTCTCCAAGATGTATCCCTTACGTGTGTCTACAAGCCAAGGCAGGGCGAGCGCCCGTTGTGGGACTTCGCTGAAGGGACATTGGGGTTCCGCGAAATTGCGGCGTACCGCATAGCGGAGGCACTGAATTGGAACTGTGTCCCCACGACCGTATGGCGAGAGTCTGGGCCTCTGGGCGAGGGCATGTGCCAGTTGTGGATTGATCCCACCCCAGAAGCGGTAGTCGACATCGTTCCTCGAGACGAGATCCCTGTTGGTTGGCGGCACATTGTGGACGCAGAGGATTACGCCGGACAACCTGTGTCGCTCGTTCACGCAGACACTCCAGAGCTTCAGCGCTTGGCGATCCTCGATGCGATCACCAACAACACCGACCGCAAAGGGGGCCACATCTTGGTGGATGCCGTTGGCGGAATCTTCGGCATCGACCATGGAGTGTGCTTTCACCACGAAGACAAGTTGCGTACAGTCCTGTGGGGCTGGATCGATGAGCCGATCCCAGCAGACATCGTCGTGAATTTGCAATCGATTAGGGGTCAGATCTCGAGTGGCCTCCTCGATGACTGGCTGACCGTGCCGGAGATCGACGCCACAGTCGCTCGCATCGACCGGTTACTGGAGTCCGGGACGTTCCCGAGCCCCAATGGATCGTGGCCGCCGCTGCCTTGGCCCGCCTTCTAGCCGGCCGCGCTACGCTCACGCAGTGGATTCATGGCGTAGCCCCGACTTGCCCGACCTGCCCGGCAGTGGCCCGGCGGTCCGAGTCTTCGACACCTCGTCAAAGTCAGTAGTTGCCACAGTTCCCGAAGCAACCGCGCGCATGTACGTCTGCGGAATCACGCCATACGACGCCACACACATCGGTCATGCGGCGACCTACATTGCATTTGATCTACTCAACCGTGCTTGGCGCGATGCGGGTCATGCAGTGCATTACACCCAGAATGTCACCGACATTGATGATCCCCTTCTTGAACGTGCTGCCATAACGGGTCAAGACTGGCGCGATGTAGCCATGCGCGAGACAGAGCTCTTCCGCACTGACATGGCAGCCTTGAGTGTGATCCCACCGACTGACTACATCGGAGCGGTGGAAGCAATCCCTGAGGTGGTGCGAAGAATTGAGGAATTGCAGGCACTTGGCCTCGTGTATCAAGTGGATGACGACTTCTATCTCGACATTCGCACAGACCCACGCTTCGGTTCCGTCGCCAATCTCTCTCGCGAGGAGATGATCGCGATCTTCGCCGAGCGCGGGGGAGACCCGCATCGACCAGGCAAGCGCGACGCGCTGGATCCACTCCTGTGGATGGCCGCACGGCCCGGAGAACCCCATTGGCCCGCCAGTTTGGGAGCAGGTCGACCTGGCTGGCACATCGAGTGCGTGGCCATCGGAATTCAACACCTCGGTTTCGGTTTCGACGTCCAAGGTGGCGGATCAGATCTGGCCTTTCCCCATCACGAAATGGGAGCGAGTCAAGGGCAGTTACTGTGCCAGGACTGGCCCTTTGCTAAGGCGTACGTTCATGCGGGCATGGTGCATCTCGACGGACACAAAATGAGCAAGTCTCGCGGCAACCTTGTCTTCGTTTCGAAGTTGCGCGAATCCGGTGAAGATCCGGCCGCAATCCGCCTTGCGATCCTGGCCCAGCACTATCGCAGTGATTGGGAGTGGACTGAAGAGTGCTTGGTGGCAGCACGCCATCGACTTGACCTGTGGCGGCGCGCTTTTGACGCCCAATCAGGTGCATCCGGTCATGATGTCTTGATGCAGATCCGCACTCATCTCAGTAACGACCTCGATGCACCCGCGGCATTAGCGGCGGTAGATGCGTGGGCTACGCAGTCAGCCACGGACAGTTCGGACGAATCGGCCGGCTCACTTACACGTGATGCCGTAATGGCCTTACTGGGAGTACGCGCTTAACCTTCTGATCCGTGCCGACGTAGATAGCGCTCGAACTCACGCGCGATCGTATCGCCGCTCACGTCTGCCATGTCGTCGTCGCGAGCTTCCTCAAGATCGCGTACGTGACCGGCGAAGTCTTCATCCTCTTGCACCATTTCGTCGATGCCCGCCGCCCAAGCCCGCGAATCATCGGTGAGGTCGCCCATGGGCACCGGCATATCCAAAACATCCTCGACATGCTGGAGCAGTGCCATCGTCGCCTTCGGCGAGGGCGGTGCGGCGGCGTAGTGCGGCACCGCCGCCCAGAAAGACACGGCGGGGATACCAGCGCGATGACAAGCTTCTTGAATCACGCCCACGATGCCAGTAGGTCCCTCGTAGCGTGACGGTTCGAGACCTAGTCGGGTCGAAACCTCGTTGTCGGTAGACGTTCCGGTGACGGGGACTGGACGAGTGTGCGGACTGTCGGAGAGCAGGGCACCCAAGGTCACCACCATCTCAACCCCGAGGGATTGCGCCAGCGTGACGATTTCTGCGGTGAACTGCTTCCAGCGCATGTTCGGCTCGACGCCCTGAACCAAGATCACGTCGCGGCTAGCCAACGGCAAGCGAGCAATATGGAAACTGGTAGTGGGCCAGGTGAGGGTACGCGCGCCATTTTCATCGAAGGCAACATTGGGACGATTGACTTGATAGTCGTAGTACTCCTCGGGATCGATCTCAGCAAAATCGGTTGCGTCCCAGACTTCGCAGAGGTGGGCAATGGCTCCGCTGGCAGCCTCGCCCGCGTCGTTCCAGCCCTCGAAGGCAGCGAGCATGATCGGGTTGACCAGCGTCGGCCGGGACTCTGACTCGATCAAGACTGCACCTCCTTGCCCCAACCCTATGGCCCTACGGGCGAATTTGGGTCGGGGTGGCCCATGGTTACCCTTGCAAGGTGCAGCCCGCCGCGATTTTCTTCGATATGGACGGCACGCTCGTGGACACCGAGCACGTGTGGCTGGAGGGCGAAATCCTCACGATGTCCACGTTGGGGGGCACCTGGTCGGAGGCCGACCAAGCCGTCTGCCTCGGCGGACCGCTAGAGCGCGTCGCCGAGTACATGGTGGCGAAATCAGGGACCCAGACCCCAAGTGATGTCGTGGGAAGCCGCCTCATCGCCACAATGGAGTCCCTATTCCGACGCGAGGACCCCTCCTGGCAACCCGGAGCCCGCGAATTGTTGAGAGCGGCCCACAGCGCGGGCATCCCCACCGCACTCGTTTCCGCCTCATGGCGCACTTTGATGGACGCAGTCACCGAAGCAGTTGTACGCGAATGTGGATTCAACCCATTCACGATCACCGTCGCGGGAGACGAGGTCTCTCATTCAAAGCCTCACCCCAGGCCCTACTGGCAGGCAGCTGCGGAACTCGGTGTTGACATCGAGAAGTGCGTCGTGATCGAAGATTCGCCAACCGGAGTCGCGTCGGGACAAGCATCAGGGGCCTTCGTTATTGCGGTTCCGCATATCGCGCCAGTGCCGGCTGACCCGCGAACCGTTGTCGTGTCAAGCCTGACCGAGGTGACGCTCGACCGAATCAGCGAATGGATCACGCCGAACTAGTTCGAGGCAGCTACTGGGAAAACGCCGGACAGATTGCCTTGTGTGCGCACCAATCACATAACCGGCTGGTTTTAGTAGGCCATTCATCCAGCGCAATGGCGCGCTCAATTGTCTCGTGTAGCGCAACAATTGTGCGCTCAGTTGCGAGAAGTTCATCCTCTGTCGGCTCGTATCGCACGATGTCACCACTGCCGAGGTAAAGAAGCTGAAGCATCTTGGGAATCTCACCTCGGATACGCCACACCACAAGCGCGTAGAACCGCATCTGGAAAAGCGCTTTGCCTTCGTAGGCGGGCTTGGGCGCCTTCCCCGTCTTGTAATCGACGATGCGAATCGCGCCATCCGGAGCGATGTCTAAGCGATCGACGAAACCGCGCAACACGAGACCGGAGGGGATCTCGGTGCGTACTTCGACTTCGCGCCCCTCTGGTTCGAGTCGTCGTGGATCTTCCAGACGAAAGTAGGCGTGAATCAATGGTCGTGCTTCGTTGAGCCACGCTAGGACATCCTCGGGAGACGAGTTGCCTCCGGGAACCGCAACGTCGAGGAGCGACGGATCATCTGCGAGGAGTGCGTCCCAGGCTTCTTCGACGAGTTCCATGACATTGTCTAGGGTGCGGTCAACAGCCGGCAGGTCGAACATGAGCTCGAGAACTCCGTGTACGAGCGTGCCCTTGAGCGCCGCCGCACTCGGGGGCTCAGGTAGACGGTCGATCGCGCGGTACTTGAACAGCTGCGGGCATTGCATAAAGTCCTGTGCCCGAGACGGCGACAACGAAGTGATCGACATGCGGGAAGGCTACGACCCAGGACCGACATTTGTGGGACCCCGATAGCCTGTCGCGTGTGAGTGACGATGTGACGCCCTTGAATCGGCCGCGCGGACCCTTCGTGGAGGGTGACCTCGTCCAGTTGACTGACCCAAAGGGGCGCATTCGGACAATCACGCTCAAGCCCGGCAAGACGTGGCACTCCCATAAAGGCGGTATCGACCACGACAGCCTCATTGGGCAACCCGAAGGCATCGTGGTCACCACGATCGGTGGCATCTCGTATCTGGCCCAGCGTCCACAATTGCTTGACTTTGTTCTTTCGATGCCGCGCGGAGCGACCGTTGTCTATCCCAAGGATGCTGCCCGCATCGTGTCGCTCGCTGACCTTGAACCTGGCGGCCGCGTGCTCGAAGCGGGTGCTGGCTCAGGGGCTCTGACCTGTTCCCTGCTGCGGTCGGTAGGGGTGACGGGATCGGTGTTGTCCTATGAGCGGCGAGATGACTTCGCGGAAGTGGCGCGCAAAAACGTAGCTACCTGGTTCGATGCTGCGCCCACTCAATGGGAGTTGCGAGTGGGGGATCTCCAGGAAGCGCAAATCGAGTCGGGTTCATTCGATGCTGTCGTTTTAGACATGCTGGCACCCTGGGAGTGCCTCGATGTTGCTTCTCGAGCCCTTCGCCCCGGCGGTGCGTTCGTCGTCTATGTCGCCACTGCCACGCAGCTCTCTCGGGTCGGTGAGGCACTTCGGGCATCGGGGGAGTGGACAGAGCCTCGCGCTGAAGAGTCACTCGTGCGTACATGGCATCTCGAAGGTCTGTCGGTTCGTCCGGACCATCGCATGATCGCCCACACCGGCTTTCTCATTGTGTCCCGTCGCTTGGCGCCGGGGACCGTGTTGCCGCTCCGGCGCACTCGTCCGGCTAAGGGCGCATACGGGCAAGACTGGGAGCAGGCCTCGACCGAATCTTCGTGATTGGCGCTCCCTGCGACATAGGGTTTAAGCAGGTATGGTCAAGGCGGAGGTATTCATGACTACGTCAGACGGCAATCCGTCGGGATTGGATCTTGAGGGCCGCTTGGCCGCCCTTCAGCGAGAGTATGCGGCGGAGAAGGAACGCAACTCGCGACTCGTTGAGACTCTGCGTGACGCTCGCGATCAGATCGTGATCATGCGCGAAGAGATTGAGCGTTTGGCGGAACCACCGGCTACCTATGGCGTTTTTCTAAAGTCGCATGGTGACTCCATTGACATCAGCACATCTGGGCGCAAGATGCGCGTCGGCGTAGCACCCAATGTGGACATCTCCGGCTTGCTGCCTGGCCAAGAAGTCATGTTGAACGAAGCCTTCACTGTGGTTGAGGCCCTGTCCTTTGAACGTCATGGTGACGTCATGATGGTCAAGGAGATTCTCGATGACGGAGACCGCGCCCTTGTGATCACCCACAGTGACGAGGAACGCATCGTTCGTCTGGCTGAGCCGCTTCGCGCAAAACTTCCGCGAGCTGGCGATTCGCTACTGACCGATAACCGCTCAGGTTACGCCTTTGAGATCATTCCGAAGTCCGAAGTCGAAGAGTTAGTGCTGGAAGAAGTTCCTGACATTGACTACACCGACATAGGTGGCCTTGGCCGACAAATCGAAATGATTCGTGACGCGGTGGAGTTGCCGTTCCTGCATCCTGACCTCTTTGCCGAACACAAACTTGCTGCACCCAAGGGCATTTTGCTTTACGGCCCGCCCGGCTGCGGAAAGACGCTAATCGCCAAAGCCGTAGCCAATGGTCTGGCCAAGCATGTTGCGGCTAAGACAGGTCGACCTGAGGGTCGCTCCTACTTTTTCAACATCAAGGGCCCTGAACTCCTCAACAAATATGTTGGGGAGACCGAACGCCATATCCGTCTGATCTTTCAACGGGCGCGTGAGAAGGCGTCGGAGGGTATGCCGGTCATCGTCTTCTTCGACGAAATGGATTCGCTTTTCCGTACTCGCGGATCGGGAGTGTCGTCGGACGTCGAAAACACGATCGTGCCGCAGCTCCTCAGCGAACTTGACGGCGTCGAAGCGCTCGAGAATGTCATCGTCATTGGTGCTTCGAATCGTGAGGACATGATTGACCCAGCCATCCTTCGACCGGGCCGACTCGACGTAAAGATCAAGATCGAACGACCCGACGCCGAGTCGGCGCGAGAGATCATGATGAAGTACCTCACACCTGATCTGCCGCTTCATAGTGATGATCTGCAGGAACATGGCGGTAGTCCAGAGGCGACGTGTGTGTCGATGGTGCAGCGCACTATCGAGCGAATGTATTCCGACGGGGAGGAAAATCATTTCCTCGAAGTCACGTATGCCGACGGCGACAAAGAGATTCTGTATTTCCGCGATTTCAATAGCGGTGCGATGATCGAAAACATTGTCGCTCGCGCAAAGAAACTCGCCATCAAAGACTTCCTTGACTCCGGACAACGTGGCATTCGCGTCAGTCACCTGCTCTCGTCCGCTGTTGATGAGTTCCGCGAGAACGAGGATCTGCCCAACACAACAAATCCTGATGACTGGGCGCGCATCTCCGGCAAGAAGGGCCAGCGCATCGTCTTCATCCGCACATTGATCCATGGCAAACAGGGCACCGAAGCGGGTCGCTCCATTGACTCGGTGACCAACACAGGTCAGTACTTGTAGCAATGAGCGTCCATCGGGTTATGGGCATCGAGACGGAGTACGGCATCTCCGTACCCGGACATCCACATGTCAATTCGATGCTGACGTCATCGCAAGTCGTCAATGCGTATGCCGGCATCACGGGGCTTGACCGGGCATCCAAAGCCCGGTGGGTGTATGCCGATGAGTCGCCACTTCGTGACGCACGTGGATTTGACCTCAGTCGTGCCGATGCTGACCCCTCACAACTGACCGATGATGATCACGGGCTGGCAAACCTGATCTTGACCAATGGGGCGCGTTTTTACGTAGATCACGCCCATCCCGAATACAGCACACCTGAGGTCACCAATCCACGCGATGCGGTTCTTTGGGATAGAGCTGGCATGGTGATCATGCAGCAAGCAGCAACCGCTGCCTCCGCTCAACCGGGCGCCTTGCCGATTCAGTTGTACAAGAACAACACCGACAACAAGGGTTCGTCCTACGGCTGCCATGAGAACTACCTCATGCAGCGGCGTACCCCGTTTGCCGAGATTGTCCGGACTCTCACCCCGTTCTTCATCACTCGCCAGATCATGTCTGGTTCTGGGCGAGTGGGGCTTGGCCAAGAAGGCCGCAAACACGGCTACCAGCTCAGCCAGCGGGCGGACTTCTTCGAGGTGGAGGTGGGTCTGGAGACGACGCTGAAACGCCCCATCATTAACACGCGTGATGAACCGCATGCCGACCCTGAACTACATCGCAGATTGCACGTCATCGTAGGAGATGCGAATCTCAGTGAATTCGCCACTTTCCTCAAGATGGGCACGACCGCGTTGGTGTTGACGTTGATTGAAGATGGCATTGTCCTACCGGACATCACCCCGGAGAAGCCGGTTGCAACGATGCACGCCGTTTCACACGATGTGTCGTTGTCTAAACCGTTCTCCTTGCAATCTGGCCGTCGTGTCA
Organism: uncultured bacterium; assembly: GCA_903850745.1. Classification (GTDB taxonomy): domain Bacteria; phylum Actinomycetota; class Actinomycetes; order S36-B12; family S36-B12; genus CAINMH01. Next base: position 14,498 of record CAINMH010000057.1, on the reverse strand, counting down.
CCGCTCTACAGCTCCAATGGGAGTTCTTCGAGGCATCAGCCAAACATTGCCAAGACAAATTCGGCTCAGCAATGGACGAACAGACTCGTGAAGTTCTCGATTCGTGGGAGACCTTGTTAAACGATCTCGAAAGGGACCCGTTCAGTGCCGCAGATCGCGTCGACTGGGTTGCCAAATTGTCTCTGATGGAGGGGTACCGGCGCCGAGACAATCTCGACTGGAACTCACCGAGACTGCAATTGGTTGACCTGCAGTATTCGGATATTCGCCCAAATCGTGGTCTCGCACAACTGCTCGAGGACCGGGGATCCTTGCGTCGACTCACCACCGCCATCCAGGTTGAACATGCAGTGAGTAGTCCACCTGAGGATACGCGCGCATATTTCCGCGGGGAGTGCATGCGACGGTTCACCGACTCGATCGCGGCCGCATCGTGGGACTCGGTGATTTTGGATGTCACGGGCCAGGATTCCCTGAAGCGCATCCCCACCTTGGATCCGCTCAAAGGGACTCGCGCGCATGTCGGGCACCTGTTCGATGAGGCCCAGTCGGCCGAGGATCTAATTCAACTTCTTCGCCGCTGACAAGGCGCGCGCCCGCCTCTGGCGATATAGGCTGCGGGACAGGAGGAGCCATGAGCCAGGAACGTCAGCAGCGAACGTCGACCCCCACCGAGGTGGATGAGGTCACGGCCGCAGCGCCAGTCCGCAATGACTTATCCGCCGACGTCGATTCCATCCTCGATGAGATTGATGATGTGCTGGAGGAAAACGCTGAGGAGTTCGTGAAGTCCTTCGTCCAAAAGGGTGGCCAGTGACCGACCTTTCTTCTTTTTCCGATTACCTTTCCCAGACAGCTCCGCATCTGCTGCCCGGGGCGCGTCTGACTGCGGATGATTCCGCTCGAATGGAAGTGCCACATGGCACCACGATCGTTGCCCTGACGTGCGCAGGCGGCATCGTCATGGCTGGCGATCGACGAGCCACCATGGGCAATGTCATCGCGCAGCGCGACATCGAAAAAGTGTTCAAGGCCGATAGTCATTCCGTCGTGGGCATAGCCGGAGCTGCAGGCATCGCGATCGAACTCGTTCGGCTTTTCCAAGTCGAACTCGAGCACTACGAAAAGATCGAGGGTGTCCCGCTGAGCCTCGATGGCAAAGCGAATCGATTGGCAACCTTGCTGCGCGCCAATCTGCCGCTCGCGATGCAAGGGCTGGCAGTCGTACCGTTGTACGGCGGCTTCGACCAGATCCGAGGTCTCGGCCGAATCTTTTCCTACGACGTGACCGGCGGGCGCTATGAAGAACGCGATCACCACGCAGTCGGGTCTGGTTCGCTGTTCGCCCGCGGGTCATTGAAGAAACTCTTCAGCCCAAATCTCGACCGGCACGACGCTATTCAGGTGGCGATTGAGGCGCTCTTTGATGCCGCCGATGACGATTCGGCCACGGGTGGCCCTGATCTCGCACGCCGGATCTACCCGGTGGTCGCCTTAGCCGATCGCGAAGGTGTGCACATTATTGGCGACGCAGAACTCGTGCCAGTCATCGAATCTGTAGTCGCCGCGCGCCAGACCCACCCCGATGGCCCCGTTGCCCGAGTTGGGCGTTCCAAGGGCGGTGAAGCGTGATGAGTAGTCCGTACTACGTCTCGCCTGAGCAATTCATGAAGGACCGCGCCGACTACGCGCGCAAGGGCATTGCTCGCGGTCGCAGTGTTGTTGTGGTGCAGTACGAAGGAGGCATCCTCTTCGTCGCTGAGAACCCTTCACGAGCGTTGCACAAAGTGTCCGAAATCTACGACCGTATTGCGTTCGCTGCGGTGGGCAAATACAACGAGTTTGAGAGCTTGCGCGTTGCCGGCGTTCGACTCGCTGATATGCGTGGTTATGCCTATGCCCGCTCCGACGTGACCGTGCGCAGCCTTGCTAACGCTTATGCGCAGTCGTTGGGAGCCATTTTCACAGAGGGCCAGAAGCCACTTGAGGTCGAAATTGTTGTAGCCGAGGTGGGCGCAACACCTGGTCTTGACCAGATGTACCGCCTCACTTTCGACGGTTCGGTTGCAGATGAGCAGCACTACGTGAGCATGGGTGGTTCGTCAGAGTCCGTGCTTTCAGCACTCCAAAATTCCTGGAGCACCGGCATGGATTTTGATGCGGCGCTTCGGGTTGCTGTGCAAGCACTCAGTTCCGAAGACGGAGATGCGCCCCCGCGGACCCTCGTGCCGAGCCAGCTCGAGGTGGCCTATCTCGATCGCACCCAGCCCGGTCGTGCTTTCCAGCGCGTGAGCAGTGAAAGTCTCGCTGGGATTCTCGCCGTATAGGCACGACATGCAACGCCGCATTTTTGGGATTGAGACCGAGTACGGCGTCACGTGCACTTTTCGTGGCCAGCGACGGCTTAGTCCCGATGAGGTTGCTCGCTACCTCTTCCGGCGTGTGGTGTCCTGGGGGCGCAGCAGCAATGTGTTCCTCGCCAACGGCTCCCGCTTGTACCTCGACGTGGGAAGTCACCCGGAATACGCCACAGCAGAATGCGACGACATCCCCTCGCTCATCGCTCACGACCGCGCGGGTGAACGCATCCTCGAGGGGCTCTTGCTAGATGCCGAGATTCGGTTACATGACGAAGGCATCGAAGGAGATATCTATCTTTTCAAGAACAACACTGATAGTGCGGGCAACTCCTATGGCTGCCACGAGAACTACCTCGTGGGTCGGCAGGGCGATTTTGCCAAGCTCGCCGACACGCTCATCCCTTTCCTGATTTCGCGACAGATCACTACCGGCGCTGGCAAGGTCCTGCAGACACCTAGGGGAGCCCTGTATTGCGTGAGTCAGCGCGCGGATCACATGTGGGAAGGCGTCTCATCGGCAACGACACGATCCCGACCCATCATCAATACGCGTGATGAACCGCATGCCGATGCCGAGCTCTATCGCCGTCTGCATGTGATCGTGGGCGATTCCAATATGAGCGAAACCACAAATATGTTGAAGGTCGGATCTACCGACATCATGCTGCGTATGTGCGAGGCCAACATCGTGATGCGAGATCTCACTCTCGCCAACCCCATTCGCGCGATCCGAGAGATTAGCCACGACATCACCGGACAGCAAACAGTGCTGCTGGCCAATGGACGTGAGCTCTCGGCTCTTCAGATGCAAAAGGAATATCTAGAGCGCGCTCTTGATTTTGCCGACCGTACCAATCTGCGCAGTGAACCTGACTCTATCCACGCTCGAGTGTTAGACCTTTGGGAAAGAACCCTCAACGCCATTGAGTCGGGAGACCTCACCGCCGTGGAGCGCGAAATCGATTGGGTCATCAAGATGCGACTCCTAGACCGTTACCGCGAGCGACACAATCTCCCGCTTGGCGATGCTCGGGTGGCGCAAATTGATCTTGCGTACCACGACATCTCTCGAAACCGAGGGTTGTACTACCTACTGGAGAGCAAGGGCGCTGTCGCTCGCGTAGTCAACGACATGCGAATTTTCGAGGCAAAATCCCTCGCTCCACAGACAACTCGGGCCCGATTGCGGGGGGAGTTCATCAAACGGGCGCAGGAGAAGCATCGGGATTTCACGGTTGACTGGGTGCACCTCAAACTCAATGATCAAGCCCAACGCACTGTGCTCTGCAAGGACCCATTTCAGGCCGTTGACGAACGTGTCGAAAGACTCATAGCCAGCATGTAGTTGCTTCAGCCCATACCTGCTCTAGGCTGTCGGAGTGCGCAAACCTCTCCTGATAGCCGTCCCTGTCCTTCTGGCCTCATTAGGTCTTGTACTCACCGCCTGTGGGGGTTCCTCATCGCCCGCAAGCTCGAGTGCCCCCACGTCTTCGTCGCCATCGCCGACCAGCACCGCTGCCGCTAAGTGGATGACCACGGACTGTGCGATAGGCGAACCCGTACCCAGTGATACAAGCGATTTTTCGGAGACGACGGGCGCCACGGGCGTCCGCGTCAACACGGTCATGGACGCCTCCATCGGGGGCGTACTGCCACCCAAGGTTGCCATTGAAGCCGACCTAGCTCCAGTGACAGGGCTAATCTCGATCGACCTGCTCCCAGGTGCAGGCGACCCCGTCAAACCAGGCGCAGCAGTCACGGTGAACTACTGCGGTCTGGGCCAAACAACGCGCACCATGTTTGATGCTTCGTGGATTCGCGGTGAACCGTCAAGCTTTGGTCTTAATCAGGTCATCCCGGGTTGGACCGAGGGCATCCCCGGCATGAAGCCTGGTGGCCGGCGCCTGTTGATCATCCCGGGCGCCCTCGCCTATGGCCCGAATCCGCCCACGAGCGCGATCCTCCCTGACGAGACTTTGATCTTTGTTGTTGACTTAATTTCATCGGCTAAGTGAGGTAGACATGGACAAGCCAGAGATTGAATTCATCGAAGGGCCGGCTCCCACGCAGTTACAGATCACTGATCTGGTTATTGGTGATGGACCCGAGTGCCCTGTAGGCGCCACGGTCGATGTGCACTATCTCGGCGTGGACTTCGCCACGGGGGAGGAGTTCGACTCTTCGTGGAGTCGCGGTGAGTCCATTAACTTCCCGCTCCCGCGTCTCATTGCGGGCTGGCAAGAAGGCATTCCCGGCATGAAGGTCGGGGGCCGTCGTCAGTTGGTGTGCCCACCTGAATTGGCATATGGCACCTCTGGTGGACATCGTCTCTCCGGCTGCACACTTGTTTTTGTGATTGACCTGCTCGGCGTTAGCTAGGAACGCGCGTGGCTGTGGATCGTACGGAGCGGCTACTTAATCTGGTCTTCTGCCTGATGGCCTCTCGCCGTGCGGTTCCTCGGTCATTTATCCGCGCGAACGTCACTGGTTATGACGCAAGCGCCTCCGATGACGCCTTTGAGCGCATGTTTGAGCGCGACCAGGACGAGTTGCGGGCGATGGGTATTCCGATCGAGACGGTCATGTCCGGGGGCGAGGTCGAGGGGTATCGCATCACGCACGAGGACTACGCGCTGGACGATCTTCGTTTTTCACCGGCTGAATTGAGTGTTCTGGCCGTCGCTGCACAGGTGTGGGAAACAGCGGCCCGCCAGCCCGCCGCTGCGACCGCATTGCGCAAGATCGAAGCGCTAGATGGCAACGAAGGCGCAGGCAATCTGCTGATCGGAGTCACAGGCACTTCCGCAACGTCCATGCCGGCCATCGTGCCGCTATTGCGTGCCATTCGCCGCAGGCAACGTGTGCGTTTCGACTATCGCAAGCCCGACGCATCTCAGGCGGAGGCCCGCAAAGTCGAGCCGTGGGCATTGGTTGCTTGGCGAGGCGCGTGGTACCTAGTGGGTCTTGATGTCGATCGCACGTCACAAAGAGTCTTTCGCCTGTCGCGCATAGATGGGACCGTCACGGCATTTGGTGCAGATGACTCGTTCAGCATCCCGCGCGACACCGATCCACGATCCGCAGTGGGCGACTGGATCGGGGACTCGCCTAATCGCACTGTCCAAGTTCAGGTGAGTCCTGGTGCTGGGGCTTCTTTGCGATTACGTGGATCCCTTGCCGGAGACGTGGTGTCAGTGACCTGCGCAGACGGACTTGACGTAGTCCCCGAGATTCTCTCTGCTGGCCCCGACGCGGTGGTGCTTGAGCCACGCGATGTGCGTGACGTTGTCGTGCAACGTCTGCAGATCCTGATTGCGGAGCACACACGATGACGCGCCCGGTAGCTGCACCCGAACGCCTGTCGCGTCTGCTTGCTCTAGTTCCGTGGCTTTCGGCCCATGACGGCGTGACTGTGTCTGAAGCCGCCGTGCACTTTGGGGTAACGACCGAGGAACTGGTTGACGACCTCAACCTCCTGATTTGCAGTGGCTTACCCGGCTACGGCCCAGAGCACCTCGTCGATATTCAGTTCTGGGACGAGGACGAGGAGATCCACGTACTCGACCCGCAAACGTTGACCGCACCCATGCGGCTCACGCCCGACGAGGTCACCGCGCTCCTGGTGGGCCTGCGGGTCCTCGCGCAGGTCCCGGGCGACCATGACCGCGATGCACTGGTCACTGCGACCGCAAAACTCGAGAGGGCAGGTGGCGGAGCACTTGCCGCCGATTTAGTCGACATGCGAATAGCAAGCGGTGACCAAGCAGCTGTTCTCGACGAAGCGATCGCTCAAGGTCTCAGCGTCCACATGACCTACGCCGGCATCACCCGCGAAGACGTCACCGAGCGCACCATTACGCCCATGCGGGTCCTCGTCGGTCAGGGCTATACCTACGTCGAAGCATGGTGCGACCTGGCCGAGGCCGTACGCACCTTCCGGCTTGACCGGATTCTCACCTGTTCACTGGGTGGGCAATCGGTGCCGCCCTCGGTGGGGGCACTCGACGACGAGCCCACGGCCCAGACGAAGGTCGAACTTTCCCTGCAGCCCTCGGCATCGTGGGTGGTCGAGACCCATGCGGCAAAACTGCTCGGAGAGACCAATGGCGTGCGATCCGTCGAACTCCTCGTCTCCGACCTGGAGTGGGCGGCCCGGCTGGTCCTGAGCCTCGGGGGACAAGCACGAGCGGTCTCACCGGCAGCGCTGGTGGACCGCGTCCGGACCCTGGCCCAAGAGGCCCTGTCCGGCTATGGCGGATCAACCACCGTTTAGCCCCTCCTAGGGCGTAGGCTGACCCCACAACTCTTCGAGGAGGTAGGCAATGCCAAGTCTTGGTGGCTGGGAATGGGTAATTCTCATCGCCCTCATCCTGCTTTTGTTCGGTGCCAAGCGCCTTCCCGACGCAGCACGTGGACTCGGTCGTTCGCTTCGTATCTTCAAGTCCGAGACCAAGGGCCTCATTGACGACGCCAAGTCTGAAGCGGCCCCAGCGTCACCCGCCGCGACAACTGCCGCACCGCCGGCCGCTGTCGAGCCGGCAGCGCCTGTTGTGATCGAGGCATCGACGCCTCAAGCGGCGGCAGCGCCGGAGCGCACTGAGTCCTGAGCGTGGTCGCGACACCCGAGGCCCCAGCCCCAGACGCCGGGCGCAAGAAAAGTAAGTCGCGGTCAGCCGCTGAAGGCATGCCCTTAACGGCTCATCTTCGTGAGCTTCGCAATCGTCTCTTTAGGTGCGGCATCGCTCTCGCGATCGGCATGGTCGTGGGATGGCTTTACTACACGCCAATTTTCGCGTGGCTCTCTCAGCCCTTCAATGCCGTCATTGAACAAGCGCGTGCTGAAGGTCGAGAGGTCACACTCGCGCTCACTGGTGTGGCTGATCCGTTTGTGCTGCAGATACAAGTCGCGGCTATGGCCGGTCTGCTGCTTTCTTCACCCATCTGGCTGTACCAACTCTGGCGGTTCATCACTCCGGGCCTGCACCGGCACGAACGACGCTGGGCGATTGCTTTTGTTGTCGTTGCCGTTCCACTGTTTGCGAGTGGCGTTGCCTTGGCGTATTTCGTGTTGCCGTTCGGTCTGGAGATCCTCTTTGGGTTCACCCCAGAAAACGTCGAGAACATCGTGTCTGTCGACAAGTACCTTGCCTTCTTTATCCGCATGGTCTTGATCTTTGGCGTCGGCTTCCTGCTCCCCATGGTTCTCGTATTACTCAACTTCACCGGGATTCTGACCGGCAGACGTCTGCTTTCGTGGTGGCGGTGGATCATCTTCAGCGTCTTTATCTTCGGAGCGATCGCCACGCCAACAGGCGACCCGGTCAATATGTTGCTTCTGGCAGGTCCGATGCTCGTACTTGTCGGGATCGCCATCATCATCTGCCTCATCAATGACCGGCGACGCGCCCGAAAGCGTGGCCCTGATTCTGACTACGACAATTGGGGCGATGACGAGACTTCGCCTCTCGAACTGGCATGACCTCAGCCGCCCTGATCGTGAATCCACGAGCAGGGAAGGGTCGGGCTGCCGATCAAGCCGCACAGTGTGCGCAGGTTCTGAACCAACATGGCTGGCACACACGAGCATTCCTGTGCCATTCCGTCACTGACACCATCGAGTCTGCTCGTCTGGCAACGCAGTCCGCTGACGTGGTGATCGCGTGCGGCGGCGACGGGACGGTTAATGCGGTCCTCCAGGGCGTTGTGGGCACATCTTCGGCCTTGGGCGTACTCCCGTGCGGCACGGGCAACGACATCTCGAGCACCTTGGGCATGCCAAAGGGCAACGCCGAGGTGATTGCGAAGGCTTTGGTGGCAATGCCCGTAATCTCCATTGACGTTGCCCGGGTCACCACGGCAGATGGCGCCACGAGGTGGTATCTCGGTGTGCTCTCGACCGGATTCGACTCCAATGTCAACGAGAGAGCTAACGCCATCCGCTGGCCCCGGGGAACTGCCAGATACATCACGGCGATGCTTGCCGAGCTTCGCACGTTTACCGCCCGGCCCTACTCGATCGCGATCGACGGCGCGGTCCACGAAGGGGCGGGGATCTTGGTGTCCGTGGGCAATGGTCCGCGTTACGGCGGCGGTATGCGGATCTGTCCATCCGCGGATATCCGTGATGGTCAGCTTGATCTGACCTGGCTCGGAGAAGTCAGCAAGGCGACCTTGCTCAAGGTCTTCCCGCGTGTTTATGCCGGGACACACGTCACCCATTCGCAAGTATCGACGCTGCGTGGCAAACACATCCAAGTCACGGCCCCAGGTCAAATTGCCTATGCCGACGGGGAAAGAGTCGGCCCCTTGCCGATCTCCATCGAGGTGCATCCTGCGGCGCTCAAGGTCGTAGCCGCACTGGCATAGCCTTACGGGGTGCCCACCCCCGCAGAGCGCTTCGCAGCAGCTAAGGCCCGCCAGCGCTTCCAAGGGCCGGTGCAGCGCTTCGCCGAGACCTATTCCTTCCCGTTGGACGACTTCCAACTGCGTGCGTGCGCTTCGATCGCAGAAGGCCGCGGTGTCCTCGTGGCGGCCCCCACCGGCTCAGGCAAGACGGTCGTGGGGGAGTTTGCGGCCCAAGAAGCGTTGGATGCCGGGCTGAAGTGTTTTTACACCACCCCCATTAAGGCGTTGTCTAACCAGAAGTTTCACGACCTTGTCGAACGTCACGGGGCTAAGAACGTCGGACTGCTCACCGGTGACACAGCAATCAACAGCGAAGCCCCGATCGTCGTCATGACGACCGAGGTGCTTCGCAACATGCTCTACACGGATTCACCCACCCTGCACACGCTCGGCTATGTCGTGATGGACGAGGTGCACTATCTCGCCGATCGCTCGCGTGGCGCGGTGTGGGAGGAAGTCATCATTCACCTGCCACAACGCATCACGGTGATTGCGCTATCTGCAACGGTTAGCAATGCCGAGGAGTTCGGTGAGTGGCTTGAGACAGTGCGCGGGGCGACCGATGTGCTGGTCGAGGAGCATCGTCCAGTGCCGTTGTGGCAACACGTGCTGGTACGTACCCATCTGCTCGATCTGTTCATCGACGACGACCAGCAGCAGGTCAATCCCGAACTCGTACGCATCTCGTCGAGCGAGGGACGCCGCCAGCCAGACACCCGTCCCCAGCGAGGCGGCAAGCGCCCACGTGATGACCGCACGCCCATGCGCAGTGAGGTGATCCAACGTCTTGCTCGCGCTGACTTGTTGCCCGCGATCACGTTCATCTTTAGCCGAGCCGGCTGCGAAGCGGCAGTGCGTCAGTGCACCACCATGGGCCTGCGCCTAACAACGCCGGGGGAGCGCGATCAGATTCGGGCATACGTGGAGAACGCCGTGTCCGATCTACCAGGTGAGGATCTTGCGGTTCTCGGCTACGGCGAATGGATCGATGCGCTCGAGCGCGGGTTCGCCGCTCATCACGCAGGTTTGCTCCCACGGTTCAAGGAGGTAGTCGAAGCGCTCTTCCAGCAAGGTCTCGTGCGCGCTGTCTTCGCAACAGAAACCCTGGCGCTGGGCATCAACATGCCCGCGCGCTCTGTCGTACTCGAGCGCCTCGTCAAATGGAACGGTGATGCACACGTCGACATCACGCCGGGGGAGTACACGCAGCTGACCGGGCGCGCTGGGCGACGTGGGATCGACGTTGAGGGGCATGGTGTGATCGTGTGGCACAACGAACTTGATCCGCGGTCGCTAGCGGGTCTGGCATCGGCGCGTACGTATCCGCTGCGCTCATCCTTTCGACCCTCCTACAACATGGCGGTCAATCTGGTCGGCCAAATGGGGCGCGAGCAAGCACGCGAGGTGTTGGAGACTTCATTCGCGCAGTTCCAAGCCGATCGAGCCGTCGTCTCCTTGGCAGCGCAAGCTCGTCGTGACGAGGAGGCACTCACCGAATATAGGCGTTCCATGCAATGTCATCTCGGCGACTTTGAGGAATACGCCGGGATCCGGCAGCGCATTAATCAACGCGAGCGCGACGCGGTGCGCGAGGGCGTGAGTAAACGACGTGCAGACACGGTCGATGCGCTCGAGAAGCTCAGCGAGGGCGACGTGGTGTTCGTATCCACGGGCCGGCGTTCGGGTGCGGCTGTCGTGATCGATCCAGGCCTATCGCCACACGATGATCCACGGCCCACAGTGATGTTGCTCGATAAGCAGGTGCGCCGGCTTTCCATTGTCGACTTTCCACAGGCGCCCGCGGTCGTTGCCCAGGTGCGCCTCCCGAAGGGTTTCGCACCACGATCGGCACACGGCCGCAAAGAATTGGTGCTCCGGCTGAAGGAGGCGGTGCGCGGCATCACCCCGCCGAGTCGGCCACGCGCCGGGGGAGTGGATGAGGAGATCACCCGTCTACGGGCGCAGATGCGATCACACCCTTGTCATGGCTGTTCTGACCGCGAAACTCACGCCCGCTGGGCGGAGAAGGCATGGCGTATGCAGTCTGAACTCGGATCTCTTCATTCACGCATCGATAGCCGCACCAACACCATTGCACGCCAGTTCGACCGTGTGTGCGAGATCTTGACCGAACTCGACTACCTGCGCGAGGTCGACGGCACAATGGTCGCCACTAAGGCAGGCGACACCCTCAAGCGCATCTACTCCGAGACGGATCTACTCACCGCAGAATGTTTGCGCAAAGGAATTTGGTCCGGACTCGATGCACCTGCACTCGCGGCCGCGGTCTCGATTCTCGTCTACGAGTCTCGTCAGCGTGAAGACATGCCGGTGCGCATCCCCGGCGGTGTGGTGCGCGATGCAATCGACGAAACACATCGCATCTGGGCCGAGTTAGAAGCAATCGAGAAGGCACATCGTGTGGCGTTCCTGCGCGAGCCAGATCCTGGTTTCGCAATGGTCATCCAGCGTTGGACTAAGGGCGCGACGCTTAGCGCAGTGTTGAGCGGCTCAGACATGCCACCTGGTGACTTTGTGCGCTGGGCCAAGCAGGTTGTCGACGCATTGGGCCAGATTGCTAGTGCCTCACCTGACCCCGAACTCTCCGCTGTCGCATCTTCTGCCATCGCATCAATTCAACGCGGAGTTGTCTCCTACGCGACTGCGTAGTCATTGTTCGACTTATCAAAAGGTTCTCAATTTTTAGACTCGTCGGATTTCTGAGTCGATCCCTCACTGATGTCATGGGGTTCTCGACCAGGGGCAGTCTGCCAGTTCCCCTCGCCCGTGACCGTCCTCTCGAGAGAAATCAGTGGTAGCGGCACGAAAGGACAAATTTATGCAATTATGGGATACAGTGCCAAGCAGGTCGCACGCTCATAGGGGGAAGACGATATGTCGACAAGATCTATCCACAGCAAAGCTCGTTACGGAGTTGCCTTCGTAGCCGCCGCCACGGTGCTAGGCGCAGTACTCACAACGCCTGCGTCGGTTGCAGTCGCGTAGCACCTCGAACCACCGGCAACCTTGTAGACGTCCGGAGTCACTAAGCCAACGAACGGGGAACATCATGAATCGCCTTACCCACACACTTCGAGCCATCGTCACGGTCGCATCAACTGCCGTATTGCTCGCCGGCGTGGTCGGTGTATCCACGGTGGCCCAAGCTTCATCGGCGCCGCTTTCGGTTCAAACAAATGTGAAAGCATCGCAGCCGGCTGCTCCACAAGCATCGTCACAATTCTCTCGAGCAGACCGTAACGCCCTCTACATGCCGAGATTCGCCTCAGCGGAAGGCACCACCTGCCTCATCCTCGATAGTGGGTCACCGACCTGCTGGGGTTGGGACAGGTCTGATGTCGTGAGTGACGTTCCCGATGTCTCGGATGCCGTTCAGATTGATGTCTCGTTCGGACACGCATGCCTCGTCACGCGTGGTGGATCGGTGGCATGTTGGGGGGAGAACGACCTCGGGCAGACCAACGTGCCGAACTCTCTTGGGCGTGTTCAACATGTGGCCACTGCATGGGGCGGTGCGTGCGTCCTGCTGACGACAGGCTCCATTAAGTGCTGGGGTACAAACACGCACGGGCTGCGGACTCCTCCAAATTTTGGAGCCGATGTTGTTGGTCTTGAGGGTGGCGACGGAATGTACTGCGCGCTACTGAGCGATGGCACTGTGAAGTGTTGGGGTCTCCAAGATCGCGCGGACCGAGTCGATGGAGCGCGTGACGTCTCGGACGCCGTCAGTTTGTCATCGGGTCGGGCTGCAAGTTGCGCGGTTCTCACAAACGAAAGGATTGACTGCTGGGGGTTCGGAGATGGCCGGATGGACGGCTTCCAGAACCTTCGCCAAGTTCTTCAGGTGTCTATGGGTAGCTCCGGATGCGCGCTCACATACCCAGGTGAAGTTGAATGCTTCGGAAACTGGATGGACTACAGCATTCCTAGTGCGGTGACGGATGTGGATGCAGTCGCTGTCGGCGATGATCACGCATGCGCAATCCTCGAGGCAGGCACAATCAGGTGCTGGGGTTCAAACGGAAACAACCAACTGCGCGTTCCTTCAGGAATCACCGTTAGCGCGGGCACTTATCCGGTAGGAGTTGCGGCTGTAGTGGATGGAAATTCCGTCTCGGTTTCATGGGACCCTATGTCGGACGTGGATTCGTATCGGGTGACGGTGAATCCGGGTGCTTTGACCTGTACTTCGCTGGTGACGTCGTGTTCGATTAATGGTCTTGAGTGGGGCAAGGATTTTACTGCTTCAGTAGTGGCGATTGGTTCGACGGGGACGTCTGCGCCGTCGGCTGCTGTGTCGTTTAGTACTGAATACCGTCCCGATGCTCCTGCCCGTGTGACGGTGCAGCAGTCGGGGACGATTGCTGCGGTGTCGTGGTCTGCGGTGACGGGTGCGGATTCGTATCGGGTGCGAGTCTCTCCAGGAACTGCGTCATGTGAGTCGGTACAGCGCACGTGCACGGTGTCGGGATTGACGCGTGGTGATCGTTATGCCGTGCAGGTATTCACCGTGGACTCCGCCATCGAGTCCGAGGGTTCAACCGCTGTGTCGTTCGTGGCCGGTGACACTCCTGGTGTCGTGTCGGGTGTGGACGTGGAACCGGGTAACGGGACTGCTGTGGTGTCCTGGACTGCCCCGATGGATCCAGGTGATTCTGTCGTGACGGGATACCGGGTGGAATCTGCACCGGGCGGGCTGGAGTGTGTCGCTGTTGCGCCAGACACCTCATGCGAGGTTGAGGGTTTGACTAATGGCACGCCTTATTTGTTCACGGTCTATGCCAGTAACGCGGTCGGTGAAGGCGAAGGCGTGGTCTCGGGTGAAGCGATCGCGTTCTCGTGGCCGGGGGTGCCGGGCAACACTCGCGCTGGTTTGCGTTTATCGAATTCTGCTGAGTTGCGTTGGGATGCGGCTGCATCGAATGGGTCAGCAATCACCGGTTATGTCCTGAGCGTGTCTCGGGATGATGGGGTGACGTGGACTGAGTCGGAGATCGGTGTGGTCACAAAGTTCAATGTTCCCGGGCTCACTGGCCCGGCTCAAGCAGCATGGGTTGAGATAGCGGCAGTTAATGCTCGCGGCCAATCAGCGTTCTCTGCCCCGGTGTTGATCACCACCGTGGGTGTGAAGTCCTCAGTGCGTGTCGCGGTCGTGGATGCTGCGGGTGAGCCTGTTATTGGTGGGGCGATCACGTGGGCGATGTCGAACGGTGCCGCATCATCGTCGAAAACCTATGGTTTGACCGATGATGGAATTATCGACTTTCCACTAGCACCAGCCGGCGCGGTCAATGTGACCGTCACTGGTGCCCTAACTGCTGAAGGTGCGACTGTGTCGGGCATCTTCAACGGACATCTAGGGTTCACCTCCACCGTTTTGCAACTGCCTGAGGTGGCGATCGCGGCTCGCACGGTCACCGTCGAGCTGCCCAACGGGCTCCCTGTTCCTGGTGTTGCGGTGGGGTTGAACCCTGATGAGGGTCAATATCAGGATTCAGACTGCCTGGAGTGGGCCTATGGGGATCTAGACGCCAACGACTTCTGTCTCGATGACAGTTATGGACCGCCCAGTAGAACGGGTGGGTTCGCGTTCTCCAAAACCGTTGAAGGTTTCACCTTCACTGTTCCCAAGGTTGCTCAAACACTCACCGACGCTAATGGCAAGGTCGTGTTGTCGGGCTTCACTAATGGGCAGCCTCGGGTGGATGTGTC
>CAINMH010000056.1 GCA_903850745.1 uncultured bacterium | reverse complement strand
TGACAGGTTGCTGGGTCGCAAAGCAACAGCGCAGCCGCATCGGAGCCATGCCCTTACCGGCGCTTAACCGAGTGCTTAGACAGGTCGCCCCTTGGCTAAAGAAATGGGCCAAACACCGATTACGTGAAGCGAGCAATCACGAAGAGCGCAACGCGGCAATCGAATAGAGCACGATGCCCGCGGCAACACCAGCATTGAGCGATTCATTGCCAGCAACCATCGGGATCGATACAACAACATCGCACGTGTCTCGCACGAGACGCGACATACCTGACTCTTCGCCGCCCACGACGACAATCAAAGGACCGCACGCGAGCTCGGGATCCAAATCAGGCAAGTCCACATCACCCTCTGCATCAAGCCCCACGATGAAGAAACCATCTTGGGCTGCTGCCTTGAGCACACGAGTGAGATTGGTTGCACGCGCCACTGGCACGCGTGTGAACGCGCCGGCACTGGCCTTCCATGCACCAGCAGTGACTCCAGCGGCCCGACGCTCGGGAACGATCAACCCACCCACACCGAACGCAGCAGCAGAACGTGCAACAGCACCTAGATTGCGCGGATCAGTCACGCCATCGAGCGCAACAAGGAGATCCGACTCTTCCAACAGGTCATCAACGTGCGCGTAATCATAGGCAGGCACCGACAGCACGAGACCTTGATGCACTGCACGAGAGGTCATGCGATCAAGTTCTGTGCGCGTTGACTGGATCATTGACAGCCCACGATTGCCTGCCAGCGCCATCGCCTCGCGCACGCGATCGTCCATGTCTGCATCAATCTGCACATGTAGCGAAATAGCGGGAACGTTCGCGCGAAGTGCCTCAACTACAGCGTTTCGCCCAGCGAGTGCCTCAGCACCCTCCGGAGCTGCCCCGCCACCGCGCGTGGAACGACGTCCCGCGGAATCCTTTGCTTCTGCTGAACGACGGGCCCGACGCTGAGCGGGATGGCCCGGGCGGACAGTCGCCTTCGGCGTTGGCCCCTTGCCTACGAGTCCACGACGACGCTGACCCCCGGACCCGACGACCTGCCCCTTCTTAGTGCCGTCCTTGCGCATAGCGCCTCGACGTTGAGAATTGCCCGCCATGTCAGCCCACCGTCCAGCGCGGCCCAGCGGGCGTGTCTTCGATGACAATGCCCGCTTCGACCAGTTGATCGCGCACAGCATCTGCTGCCGCGAAGTCCTTCCTTGCTCGAGCATCAGTGCGTGCTTGAAGTGCGCCAGCTACGAGTACGCCAAGCGCCTTATCGCGCGAGTCATCTGCCGCCGCACTCGTTGACCAGTGCGATGCATAAGGATTGAGCCCCAAGACATCGAGCATGGCGATCACGCTCTCGGCTGCAGTGACAGCCACGGTGTTGTCGCCAACCGCGAGAGCGGCGTTGCCCGCACGCACAGTGTCGTGCATGGAAGCGATGGCGCCAGGGACACCGAGATCATCGTTCATCGATGCGTCAAAGACTTCGGAGCGCACACCCATGGCGAGCTGACGTCCGGCTGCCTCAGCCGCGCGCACGAGGAAAGCCTCAACGCGCCGGAATCCGACTGCAGATTCCTCCAGTGCCTCGTAGGAAAACTCCAGCATCGAGCGATAGTGCACAGCGCCAAGGTAGTAACGCAATTCGATTGGGCGCACTCGCTTGACAACCTCTGTCACCAACAACGAATTGCCCAATGACTTGCTCATTTTTTCTCCAGCGGTGGTGACCCACGCGTTGTGCAACCAATAGCGCGCGTACGCGTCACCGGCCGAGCAGGACTGGGCAATCTCGTTCTCGTGGTGCGGGAACACTAGATCGATTCCGCCACCGTGAATGTCGAACTCAGCGCCGAGGTACTTCGTGGCCATCGCAGAGCACTCAATGTGCCAACCCGGACGCCCCGGTCCCCACGGCGTATCCCAATACGGTTCATCGGTCTTGGCTGCTTTCCACAAGGCAAAATCATGCAGATCGCGTTTGCCTAACGTGGCCGCATCTGCGGAAGGCATGATGTCGTCAAGTCGCTGCCCGCTCAGTGAGCCATAAGACTTCCAGGAGCGCACGCTGAACCACACGGTGCCATCGACTTCGTATGCGTAACCGATGTCGATGAGTCGCTGCATGAGAGCGACCATCTCTGGAATATGCCCCGTGGCTCTTGGCTCGTACGTGGGCGGCAAGCACCCGAGTACGTCGTAGGCCCACGTGAATGCGCGTTCGTTACGCATCGCGACAACCCAGTAAGGCACATCTTCGTGCGATGCGTTGTGAATGATCTTGTCGTCGATGTCCGTGACATTACGGATATAGGTGACGTCAAAGTTCGAGGCCATCAGCCAGCGCCGCAAGATGTCGAAGGACAACCCCGAGCGAATGTGGCCAACGTGCGGTGGAGCTTGGACGGTCGCGCCACACACGTAGATGCCCACGCGACCAGCCACTAATGGCTCGAAGGGGCGCAGGGTGCGCGTGTGAGTGTCGTACAGGTTCAGCACGCTGACACCTTATGGGGTGCAGACATCAGGCTCCGACCACAAGGGCAGTAGCCATGGCCGCTAAGCCCTCGCCTCGGCCAGTGAGCCCGAGCCCATCGGTCGTCGTTGCGGATACGCGCACAGGAGCGGCAATCGCGTCACTCAGTACCGTTTCGGCTTCGACCCGGCGAGCGGCCATCCGCGGACGCTCCCCGATGATCTGCACAGCGACATTGCCAATTTCGAAACCGGCAGCACGAACCCGGCGTGCTGTCTCACTCAGAAGTGCGACGCCAGACGCGCCCGCCCACTGCGGGTCTGACGTACCGAACTGACTGCCAAGGTCGCCTAGGCCCGCCGCCGAAAGCAGCGCATCACACGCCGCATGTGCGGCTACGTCGCCGTCTGAGTGTCCGGCGAGTCCATCGCCGTCCCACCGGAGCCCAGCGACCCACAGCGGGCGCCCCGACTCGAACGGGTGCACGTCGACGCCTAGGCCGATTAGCGGCAGCTCACGAGCGGCCATCAGAGGACCTCCGTCGCGCGAGCACAGCCTCAGCGAAGACCAGATCGATCGGGCGAGTGACTTTGAAAGCCTCTTCGTGTCCTGGGATCACCACGACCTCGACCCCAAGACGCTCCACGAGACCAGCGTCGTCGGTGTGCACCGGGTCGTCAGGATCGACCATCGCGTGCGCGTTCCGCAGCGTCTCACGGCGAAAACCCTGTGGTGTCTGGATCGCTCGCAGCGTCGCGCGATCGGGTGTGCCTGATACTCGCGGCGGACCTCCAGCAGAGTCATCGACTGTCTTGACTGTGTCGGTCAGCGGGAGACCCGGAACAACCGCAGCTGCACCACTGCGCACCGCCGCGATCACGGCGTCAACAAGTTCGACTGGCACCAAGGGTCTAGCTGCGTCGTGAACCAACACCACATCGACCTCGGGACCTAGCCCGATGAGCGCACGAGCCACCGACTCCTGACGTGTTTCTCCACCGGACACAACCGAGAGTTGAACGCCCTCGAGGTGCCCGACAATGCCGCGCACACCTTCGACATCTTCCGGCGGAGCCGCAACCACGATGTGGTCAACCAATCGCGAAGCAGCCAGAGCACGGACCGCATGCAGAAGCATCGGACTGCCGTCGAGAAATCTCAATGCCTTGGGAGCACCGGGACCGAGTCGCTCACCACGACCTGCGGCCGGGACAATGACTGCGACCTGACCAGACTCGGCCATCACGCAACTCCTAGGAGGTCAGCACCTCATCGAGGATGGTTTCTGCCTTGTCCTCGTTGGTGTTCTCGGCCAGAGCGAGTTCGCTCACCAAAATCTGACGCGCCTTGGACAGCATGCGCTTCTCCCCAGCCGACAGACCGCGCTCGCGATCACGGCGCCACAGGTCGCGAACAACCTCGGCGACCTTGATGACGTCGCCAGAGGCGAGCTTCTCAAGATTGGCCTTATAGCGACGCGACCAGTTGGTCGGCTCCTCGGTGTAGGGCTGACGGAGGACTTCAAAGACACGATCGAGACCCTCGGCGTTGACCACGTCGCGCACACCGACCAAATCGACGTTGTCGGCGGGCACACGCACGGTGAGATCGCCTTGGGCGACCCTCAGCACGAGGTATTCACGGTCGACGCCCTTGATGGTGCGGACTTCTACGGCCTCGATCAGGGCGGCCCCGTGGTGCGGGTATACGACGGTGTCGCCGACGTTGAAGGTCATGTAGTGAGTCCCCTTTCAAGGACGCTCAGGATATCACGGGATGAAGGACCTTCTAGCCGAGATGAGGAGGTCACCTCGCCCCGCACAGCCTCACGAGAGGCCCCTCACTGGACCAGATATTCTCCTCCTGTGACCTTTACTCCTCGCGCTCGCCTGGCCCTCGTAGCCCTGTCCGTTCCTGTCCTCGCCCTGAGCCTGACCGGCTGTTTCAACGGACCTCAGGCCACGACAAATGCTCAGGCCACCCAGCCCAGTGGCGACGGGGTCTGGGGCCAGATCGGCACAATGAAGGTCAACAACGCCACCCTCGTTCTGGGTCCAGCTGGCTCAAAAACGGCGACGCTGATTATGACCATCTCCAACGTGGGCACAGCTGAGGATTCCCTGGATTCCGCGACTATCGCAGGCGCATCAGCCACGATTCTTCCGGCGGCAAAGATTCCTGTCGCGCCCAACTCCTCGGCAAGTTTCGGATACGTAGGAGCGGCAAACTCGGTCAACGTAGCGCAGTTCGAGACCGGGGAGAGCACCTACGTGCCGGTGACATTGACCTTCAAGAACTCAGGCATTTTGACGCTGAGCGTGCTGACCGTCAGCGCTGA
Organism: uncultured bacterium; assembly: GCA_903850745.1. Taxonomy (GTDB): domain Bacteria; phylum Actinomycetota; class Actinomycetes; order S36-B12; family S36-B12; genus CAINMH01. The sequence continues at coordinate 7,103 of CAINMH010000056.1, read as the reverse complement.
CGGCATCTACACCGGCATCACGCCGGGCCCCGTTGGTTAATTAGTACAGCGAGGCGATTTACAGTTCGAACTTGTAGCCGAGCCCACGGACCGTTACTAAGCTGACGGGATTGCCTGGGTCTTCTTCGATCTTGGCACGTACGCGCTTGACGTGAACGTCAAGAGTCTTCGTGTCACCGACGTAGTCGGAGCCCCACACGCGGTCAATGAGTTGGCCGCGAGTAAGCACGCGGCCGGCATTGCGCACGAGAAACTCAAGTAGATCGAATTCCTTGAGCGGCATGGGCACAATCTCGCCACGCACGCTCACGAGGTGGCGCTCCACATCGATGCGGACCGGACCGGCTTCTACAACACTCGGCGTCAACTCTTCCGGTTCGGCCCCGCGACGCAACACTGCACGAATGCGGGCAACCAACTCACGCGAAGAAAAGGGCTTGGTGACATAGTCATCCGCACCTAGTTCAAGTCCAACAACCTTGTCGACTTCGCCATCCTTAGCCGTGACCATGATGATCGGCACAGCAGAACGCTGGCGAAGGTTGCGACAGACCTCGGTGCCAGCCATGCCTGGGAGCATCAGGTCAAGAAGAACGAGGTCTGCACCATTGCGATCGAACTCGGCGATAGCCGCCAGCCCGTCCTGAGCGACACCAACCTCATAGCCCTCACGGCGAAGCATGAACGACAGGACGTCAGAGAACGACTCCTCGTCCTCAACCACAAGCACTCGTGTCACGAGGTACCTCCCTCTTCGCTGATGATAGGCCCAGATTCGTCTTGGCCTGGTTCTAGACTCATATCTCCGTCATATGCCGGAATTCTGAGCGTGAATGTCGATCCGACTCCGGCTTCGGACCACACGGTGCACTCACCACCGTGATTTCGGCACACGTGTTTAACGATGGCCAAGCCCAGTCCTGTGCCCCCCGTTGCGCGCGATCGTGCCGGATCAACGCGATAGAAGCGTTCGAAGATTCGATCGAGGTCATGAGCGGGAATTCCTACTCCTTGGTCCTTCACATCAATCTCCACGACGCCGTTGGGTCGGCGCACCGTGATCGAAACCCGCGTGTTGGCTGGTGAGTATGCAACAGCGTTGGTAAGCAGATTGCGCATGGCCATGAGCAATTGACTCGAATCGCCATAGACGCGCAGGCCCTCGGTGCCGCCAATCTCAATCTCGATCATGCTCGCGACCGCCAGTACGCGAATCTCATCAACTGCCTGGCCGACGAGTTGATCCACCTCAAGAATCTGCGCGTGACTCATAGGCTCATCGCTTTGCAATCTCGACAAATCAATCACATCGTTGACGAGATGCGCCAGTCGCGTGGCCTCAATCTGCATACGCTCGGCGAACTTACGAACAGCATCTGGCTCATCGCTCGCGGAAAGCACCGCTTCAGCGAGAAGCGATAGCGCGCCCACCGGAGTCTTCAATTCGTGACTCACGTTTGCCACGAAATCACGACGCACGGCTTCGATTCGACGCTCATCAGCGAGGTCTTCGACGATGACCAGAAGAATGTCCTGCCGCAACAAGGCGATCTGCGCCCGAATGTCCAATTGGCCTCGCCCCAGCGGTGGGCGTGGGACGCGCATTTCTCGCTCGCGAGTGCGACCGTCGCTGCTCACTAGATCGCACAAATCTCTGATCTCGGCGATGGCTATGCGGTCACGGCGGGTCAGGCCCAGGGTCTGGGCTCGAGGCGACGAATACGCCACATCCCCGTCTTGGCCCACAAGCGCATAGGCGCTGGTCAGGAGTTCGAGGGTTCGGACTAGCTCATGAGGTAAGCCGATACGAAGCGCGCACGCCTCAAGGCCCGGCCCCTCTTCGGAAGTCACCTCTTGAGGATAGAGCCGTCGTACGGCGTTCGTGCACCATCGCCCGCTCAATGGGTACGTATAGTAAGCAGCCGTTCACCCATCGGCTTCCTTGTGTTCACTCGCCGGTTGAAGAGAGCGAAGAAGTTCCAAAATTCCCGTAGACTTCTCCTAATTCATGGAGGAGTTGCGAGCATGCGACAGGCGTACCAGGAGCAATTGAGCACTATCGGGGATGACCTCGTGGCGATGACGCGTCTCGTGGGATCCGCCATGAACCGCGCGACTCAGGCCCTCCTCGACGCTGACCTCCAGTTGGCCGAGTCCGTGATTCGGGCCGACGAAGACATCGATGCCCTCAATGCAGAGGTCGAGGAGCGCTGCTTCGAGATCACGGCGCTGCAGGCGCCAGTCGCCTCCGACCTCCGCGTCGTTTTCGGCTCGCTACGCATTGCTGGGTCGCTAGAACGTATGGGGGACCTCGCCGACCACGTCGCGAAGCAGGCCCGCATGCGCTACCCACGCACGGCAGTTCCTGCTGAACTTCGTGGCACTTTCGCAGAAATGGGCGGCCTCGCAGAGGCGATCGTCTCTAAGACTGGCGGGGTGATCGCGACCAAGGAAGTCTCCATGGCAGCCGACATCGCTCGCCATGATGAGGACATGGACCGACTCCATCGAGAATTGTTCGGAATCGTGCTGTCGCCGACCTGGGCGCATGGCATTGAGGCGGCCATCGATGTCACCCTGCTCTCGCGCTACTACGAGCGCTACGCGGATCACGCCGTCTCAGTCACTCGCCGGGTGGTCACAATGGTCACCGGCGAGCCGTACGTCGCCGTCACGCTCGAGGGCTAGTAGTCGCCTCGACTGAGCCGGGAGCGAATTCGCTGTTTCTGCGGTCCTACGGCAGAATTCAGAGTCGGAGGTCAACATGAGCGTCATCCCCATCGGGAGCCGCGCACCCAAGGTGCGCCGCGTCGCTCTGCTGTCCATCCATACCTCTCCCCTCGATCAACCAGGCACAGGCGATGCCGGCGGCATGAACGTCTATGTCGACCAGACTGCCCGTCGACTTGCTCGGGCCGGGGTCGAAGTGGAGATCTTCACTCGTTCGACCGGATCACACCTACCGCCGGTCGTCGAGGTCGAGCCGGGGGTCATTGTTCGCCACGTGACTGCTGGGCCCTACGAGGGCATGCGCAAAGAAGACCTTCCAGGCCAGTTGTGCGCCGTGACTTCCGGTGTACTCCGAACTGAAGCGAGTCGACCGGCTGGCTGGTACGACGTGGTCCACTCGCACTACTGGCTGTCGGGGCAAGTCGGCTGGCTCGTATCTGAGCGCTGGGGTGTTCCGCTGGTGCATTCAATGCACACGATGGCCAAGGTGAAAAACCTTGAGCTCGCAGAGAACGACTCTCCCGAGCCGATGACCCGCGTGATCGGCGAGCAGCAGGTCGTCGACAACTCCGCAAGGCTCATCGCCAGCACCAATGACGAAGCCCGTCAGCTCATCGATCTCTACGGTGCGCCTGCGGAGCATGTCGATGTAGTACACCCCGGTGTCGATCTTGACCTGTTTACGCCTGGCGATCAACTCGTCTCACGTCGCAAGTTGGGCATCCCCGAGAGAGCGCATCTGCTGCTGTTCGTCGGACGCATCCAACCGCTCAAAGCGCCAGACGTACTCGTTCGGGCAGTTGCTCATCTCATCGAGCAAGATCCCACCCGACGCAAGAGCATCACAGTGGCGATTCTTGGCGGACCTTCTGGCTCCGGGCTTGAGCGACCTGAAGCGCTCGTCGATCTCGCCCGCCAACTCGGTGTCGCCGACGTCATCAGGTTTGAGCCCCCGTCCTCGCGCGACGTAATTGCGGACTGGTTCCGAGCCGCCGACTTGACCATCGTTCCCTCGCACTCCGAATCATTCGGGCTTGTCGCGTTGGAGTCTCAGGCGTGTGGCACCCCAGTTGTGGCAGCGGCCGTAGGTGGATTGCATACGGCCGTCGCTGATGGAATGTCTGGAATCTTGATCCACGGACACGATCCCGTCGTTTACGCACATCGAATCGCGGCTCTACTCGATTCACCCCGAGAACTCAGTGCGCTGGCTCGCGGCGCGCGCGCACATGCCGAGTCCTTTAGCTGGTCAGCCACTACTGCCGGACTCATGACGTCGTACGCGAATGCGATCAAAGAGCAGCGCGGTCTCCGGACTGCGATCGCTGAGTGATGTCTGATCCAAGCGAGACCATCCGCGACTACCTGATCACCAACGAAATTGAGTTCGACGAAGTACACGCCGACAGTTTCCTGGTGGTTCTTCCCGGCGAGCGCAAGCAACGCACGACCGTCTCCTTGGTCATCGGTGATCACGCCGTCAGCATCAACGCATTTGTCATGCGACGACCCGACGAGAACCACATGGCTGTGTACCGATGGTTACTCGAACGCAATCGCCGCATGTATGCCATCGCGTACGCACTCGACCATCTCGGTGACATCTATCTCGTTGGTCGCATCAATCGACACGCGCTCACCAGCGACGAACTCGATCGCGTACTCGGCACGATCCTCGAGAACGCTGATGGCCACTTCAATGCGCTTCTGGAGATGGGCTTCGAGTCGGCCATCCGTCGTGAATGGGCGTGGCGCGAATCTCGTGGGGAATCTTTAGCGAATCTCGAGGCATTTCGACACCTCGTCAATAACCCAGAGCCGGGTTCGGCAGGATAGGGCCATGTCCGACTACACCCTGATCCTGCTCCGCCACGGCGAGAGCGAATGGAATGCGCGCAATCTCTTCACCGGCTGGGTCGATGTAAACCTCACGGAGAAAGGCGTGGCTGAGGCCGTACGCGGAGGCGCCATGATGCGCGAGGCCGGCATCCTTCCTGATGTCGTACACACATCTCTCCTGCGCCGCGCGATTCGTACCGCTTCCATCGCGCTTGATGAGGCTGATCGGTCGTGGATCCCGGTGGTGCGCAACTGGCGCCTCAATGAGCGCCATTACGGTGCCTTGCAGGGCAAGGACAAGAAGGCCACGTTGGAGGCGTACGGCGAAGAGCAGTTCATGCTCTGGCGCCGTTCTTACGATGTTCCACCGCCTCCCATCGCGCCCGATGACAAGTTCGCGCAAACCTACGATGTGCGCTACTCGGCGTTGCCGCCCGAATCGCGCCCGGCAACCGAATGCCTTGCCGACGTCGTCAAGCGAATGATTCCGTACTGGGAAGACGTCATCGTCGCTGAGCACCTACGTGCGAATAAGACCGTCTTGGTTGCAGCACACGGCAATTCACTGCGTGCGCTAGTCAAGCACCTTGACGGGATCTCGGACGATGACATCGCTGGCCTCAACATCCCGACAGGTATTCCGCTGGTCTATCGCCTCGATGCAGATCTCAAGCCGATCACTCCGGGTGGGGAATACCTCGACCCCGCTGCCGCAGCGACTGCTGCTGCAGCGGTTGCGAACCAGGGCAAGGGCTAATAGCGCTTCTGCGTGATTGCGATGATCTTCGGTCGCACCTCGAAGAGGTAGACCAGCGCAATGACAAGACCGGCGATCCCAAAGATGCTGAGTGTCAGCCCGGGCAAGAAGCCGGTCAGCATGGACACGCCCGTCAGGATGAGCCAGAGGACTTTGCTAGCGCGCCCGATGGCTGGGAATGCGTCAGGTCTGCGGCGCAGGCAGTCGATGAAGGCCCAGATCTTCACGAGTCCGAAGATCACCCAGAGCGCCATCACGATGAGGTTTGACGTTACGTCGAAGAACACATCCACACCCTACGCTGGGTGACATGCGATCGGTGATTCAACGCGTACGCGGAGCCTCTGTGAGTGTCGAAGGCGAAGTCGTGGGGGCGCTCAACGGGCCCGGGCTGGTGGCACTCGTCGGAGTCACACATACCGATGACCTTGACGTCGCTCAGCGGATGGCGCGCAAGATCTACGATCTTCGGATTTTCGATGGCGACAACGGCGAGGTGAGCGCACGCGACGTGAGCCTTCCGATTTTGGTCGTGAGTCAATTCACGCTTTACGCCGACACAAAGAAAGGCCGTCGCCCCACCTGGGACGCCGCTGCGCCTCGGGCTGTGGCAGAGCCACTTATTGACGCACTCATTGCTGAGCTGCGCGCGGAGGGTGCCACTGTTAGCACCGGAGTCTTCGGCGCCGACATGCAAGTAAGTCTCGTCAACGACGGACCCATCACCATCATCCTGGAGCTGTGACGCTCTCTCTTCCCACTCTTCCCACCGACGTCACCTTCTGTCGCCATAAGCGCGCTTGTTAGCGCGACGGAAGGTGACGTCGAGGGATGGAAGGGGAGGTTAGGCGGTGGTGATGGGTTCTTGGGCTGCAGTAACGTCGCCTTCGCTGGTGCGTACGGTGAGCTCGGCGTCAACGGGCACGGTGCGCTTAATGACAGCTGTTGCTATGGGCCCAAGTTCGTGGTGTTGGACACCAGTGGCCACCCAGCCGATTTCACGATCGCCTAGCAACACCGGATCGCCGTGAACGGGGAGACGGTTGTCGCTGCCATCGACATGCAAGAGCACGAGTCGACGAGGTGGTTGGCCAAGATTGTGTACGCGCGCGACAGTCTCTTGACCGCGGTAGCAGCCCTTGGCCAGATGCACTGCCGGCCCAATCCAACCCACCTCATGCGGGATCGTGCGGTGATCGGTCTCGTGAGCCAAGCGCGGTACGCACGCAGCAACGCGCAGCGCCTCCAGTGCCCATACGCCCGCAGGATCTTCTCCGAGTCGCAATGCAATTTCGGCCCGCGGCACGATCACTTCGCGACCAACGAGGTGAGCCGGGCGCATCGTGACGTACCGAGACGAGTCACCACCGGGGCCTGAGCCTGCATCCGTCACGCCGACGCCAGCGAAATCAGGCGCGATCAACCACGTTGGGTGCTGTGGGTCAGTCTCGCGCGTCGATTCCCAAATGACACCGAAGTCTTCGGAGACATCCGCTACCTCAACCCGCCGCATGAATCGCATCGAGTTGAGGTAATCAACCAGCGCGCCGACAGTTCCCGGCTCGCACGTGATCCAGACAGTGGCGCCATCATCCACCAGATGCAACTCGTGCTCCACATGGCCATGCGGACTCAGGATGAGCGCAGTGGATGAAGTGCCTGGACTCAATTCCAAGACATGTTGAGTGGTCAAATCATGCAGCCACGTGAGTCGGTCAGCGCCGGTCACCGTTGCTACCCCACGATGGGAAAGATTGACCGACGCGGTGCCAGCGGC
>CAINMH010000055.1 GCA_903850745.1 uncultured bacterium | reverse complement strand
GATGAGTGAGGTGGTGGCGGCGATTCTTCGGGTGGAGCCGGCGGCGGAGATCACGTTTGACGACATTCAGTTGCCGTTTCCCCCGTCCGTGGATCTGTCCGAGTTCGCGACGACCGTCGGCACGTTGGATCGGTACGCGCTTGCCGATGGGGTTGCTGAGACCATTGAGCGTTTTCGTGCGCTCGAATCAAACCGTTAGACCAGCGATGCTGGAGAGGATCGAATCCGATGAGACTTGAGACCATCCGCACGACGAGTGGTGATCGCCTTACCGTCAACCGCGAGGGCGGCAACTTCGCTTTGCATGTTCCGGCGAACTTGTCCCGTGCGCTTGCAGAGGTTGGTGTGGATGGGGTGCTTGAGGCTGCGGCGGCGGCGACGGATGTCGTGACCGGTGACGTCGTGGCTCCGCTGCGCCCGTCGAAGGTCGTCGCGATCGGTCTGAACTATCTTGATCATATTCGGGAGACGGGCATGGATCGTCCTGAGCGTCCGCTGGTCTTTGCCAAGTTTCCGAGTAGTGTGATTGGCCCGGACGAGGCGATTGAGATCGATCCGGAGATTTCCGAGCGCGTTGATTGGGAGGTCGAGCTTGCCGTGGTGATCGGGACGGCGGCGCGTCGTGTGAGTGTGGATCGCGCGTTGGATCATGTGTTCGGATACACGGTCGCCAACGATGTGTCTGCGCGTGATGTGCAGTTCAGTGATGGTCAATGGGTGCGTGGCAAGAGTCTCGATACGTTCTGTCCGTTGGGTCCTGCGGTGGTGACCGCTGATGACGTTCCGGATCCGCAGGCCCTGCGGTTGTCGACCATGGTGAATGATCGCGTCGTGCAGGATTCGTCCACGTCGGAGATGCTGTTCGGGGTGAGGGAATTGATCGCTTTCTGCTCGCGTAGCTTCACCCTCGAGCCAGGTGATGTTGTGCTCACGGGCACTCCGTGGGGGTGTGGCGAATTCATGAGCCCGAAGCAGAGCTTGCAGCCGGGCGACGTGGTGGTCTGCGCCGTTGAGGGTATCGGCGAGTTGCGAAATCCAGTCCGGCGGTCGTAGCGCCTGTCGTCTCTGATTCGCGTCGCGGCACTCCCGGATTGGGTGAGTGGGTATCGGTCTGGGGTCGTGGGTTCGGAGCGTCGGGAGCGTGACAATGGGTAGCGCCGTGTCGTGCGTCGCGATGGCGTCGCCGTGCTGATGCATCGCGCATTGGACGCCACAAGCCCTTGCAGAGACCTAATTCGAAGTCGCCCCCAAAACCGGGGGTTGCAGGTTCGAGTCCTGCCGGCCCTGTGGATTTAAGCCAAAAAAAGGCTGCTTCGGACTGCTAATGAGCGAGCCAATTTGGCCGTAATTGGCCGTTTCGGGGCGAAATTGCTAACGGATTGCTGATGGGCGACCGTTGCGGCCTTTAGTTGAGCCACGCGTTCGGTCTGGCAGACCGGGGGAGCACGGCAATCGGTGCTCCTATGTGCCGGCGAGTCGCCCGAGCAGAAGCGGGATCACCTGTGCGATGTCGACGTCCAGGTCCTGGAGCGTGAACGACGAGGTGTTGACGTGCTCGTGGATGAAGTCGTTGAGACTCAGCACTTCGGTGGAGCGTCCGGTGGATGGGTCGGTCCAGATGCGAGGACTGCCGCCGCG
>CAINMH010000054.1 GCA_903850745.1 uncultured bacterium | reverse complement strand
GTCGCGAAGTCTGCGCTCGCGTGGCAGATCTTCACAGGAACGCTCGTCCCTGCGAGCTAAACCGTGATTTAACAGTGATGTCCATCCCATGTTCGGCGGCTGTCGGGTGGGGTGCGGGTCACGGGTGTTAGCGTCCGAAGATGAGCAGAGTCAAGATCGTGACGTTGAGTGGCCTACTGATCGTGACTTTGATTGCGGTGGGAGTTTTTGTATTCCGCTTTGCCCCGCAGGGTTCGTCGGACGCGACCGCATCGCCAAACTGGATGTTCAGTCATACATCCGCAAGTGGAACCTTCATCGATAATCACGACGGCACTTACTTGCTGACTCTCAACGACGCTGATCGCGATGTAACGGCGTTCACTGACCGACCCAACCGCGAAACTGCCATCATCCCGATCGTGGCTCTTGCGAATCGTTGGTCACAGTTGTTCAAGGATGCGCCGCCGAATGCGGTGCTCGTCGAACACGACAGTTCGGGTCAAGCTGACTCCATTGTTGTCGAACTCACCACCATGGCCGTGCGCGGAACTACTGCAACGTTCACGGCCCGAATCCTGACTGCGCAACAACGACCACTGAGTCTGAGCAACATTGGAGGGGAGCCATACTCAACACCACCGGCTCGCTTTTCCGAAGTGAGTCTGTTTATCGACGACGTGAGTCGTGATGCAAGTGCGGCCGCAGGTCTCACTACATTTGCGCCATACAACCCATACTTATGACGCCTTAAGCCAGGAATTACGGCTTGAGCACCATCACGCTGGGTAGTGGTTCGACCGGCGGTGACGGCACGTCGGCGCTTGCCGGCTGCCATTGGGTCTGCCAGAACCAACTGCCGCCACCCACGCAGAACTGTCGTGTGGGCATGCCGTACTCACCGGCCTTAGTTGGCCACGTGATGCGCATCGGTAGGTACAGCGGATTGGCGAACGGCTGCGGTGCAGTGGTGGTCTGCCAGATGACGTACTTGCGACCATTGGGGCGCACACCTGTTGTCGAAGTCCAGCCCTTGACCTTCAGCGGCACGATGTCGCCGAAACTTGCCTTGAAGAATGTGACGACTTTGTTGGTGGGCTGAGATGGCATGCAGCCGTGCTGAATCTCCATGGTCATCTTGCTGGTCTTGCCGGCGTATGCGGTCGCTCCAGTGAGATCGATGATCGAGTGCGCTGAGGCGGGGAGGGATGCGGCGATGCTTCCCGCAACCAAAGCGGTTGTCGCGCCGGCGATAACGAGTGCGCGCTGGAGAGTCTTCATCGTGTGAGCATAACCGCATCCCTAGAATGAGTCTCACTACCAAGGGAGTCCCGTGGCTGAAGACCTATCCGCACTGTGGAATGAAGTTGTTGTTGTGCCGGACTTCCCGACCCCAGGCATCTCATTTAAAGATCTCCTCGGCATTCTTGCCAATCCCGTCACTCTTGGTTTGGCCGTGCGAGCGTGGGCTGAGGCAGTGCGGCCCGAGAAGCCGACGATGATCGTCGGCATTGAGGCACGCGGATTCCCGTTGGGCGCAGCACTCGCCTATGAGTTGGGCTGCGGATTCGTGCTTCTTCGCAAGCCCGGCAAGCTTCCACGCGATGTGCATCGGCGCGAATACGAGCTTGAGTACGGCACCAGTGCGCTGGAGATTCATCAGGATGCGCTGACCTCTGCCGATCGCGTGGTCATCGTCGACGACGTACTCGCGACCGGCGGCACTGCTGCGGCTGCGGTCGAGCTGGTCCGCGAGACGGGCGCGCACGTCATCAGCCTGGCTGTCCTTATGGAATTGACGTTTTTGCCGGGGCGTAGCGCCGTGTCGTGCCACGACGTACGCATTCACGCGCTCATCGACGACGAGGGTCGCCCGCTGCCCTAACGCCGAGCCGCCCCGAAATACTCGGCAGCGGCGTTCGGAGCCATTTCTCGTGTTAACCTCGCGCGAGTCCCCTCTTTAGGTGGCGATACGTAGGGAGCCTTCCATGTCTTCACCTCGCAAGCGCGGTCTTATTGTCGCGGCACTCGGCGCCTCG
>CAINMH010000053.1 GCA_903850745.1 uncultured bacterium | reverse complement strand
GCCATCACCGTGGATGGTCGGCCGATGGTCCTCACTGCCCGTGAATACGCCTTGCTCGCTCATCTCATGGCTGAGCCGCGCCGGGTCTTCACGCGCGATCAATTGCTCGGAGACCTATGGGGCTCCTCGTGGAGATCGGACGGCATCGTGACTGAATACATCCGGCGACTCCGCGGACACCTCGCTCCTCACGGACTTGCCAATTGCCTCGTCACGCGTCACGGATTTGGCTACTCGTACAACCCTGACGCGCCGGTGACCCTCGACTAGAGCCCGCCCACGGATCTGAGGAACCCGGCCGGACCGCCAAGCGTCTGATCCCGCGAAAGGGGATCTTGTGCTGTTGGCTACTCGTACGCTCATCGCTTCAGTCGGCTTGACCTGTGTGGCCGCCCTCGCGCTCGCGGCATGCACGACGATGACTTCGCTGCCATCGACAGATTCGGCCCCCGCGACCGACAACGTGACACACTCGACAGCGTTGCCTGCGGCGCAGGAAGCCCCTTCGCGCGATCAGCTGGACAAGGAGAAGAGCGGAATGTTGCCCCCCGTCATCGTTGAAGCTGGACAGATTGAGGCCACGGCCCGAGTGGGCAACACCATCGTGATCAATTCCCAGACGCCAACTGAAGACATGCTCATCACCGACCGCCCAGATCTACTGGAGATCACCCAAGGCTCGTACAACGGGTCGGCGTGGTTTAACCCCGGCGCCGTTGCCCTCGGTGAGGGCGTCGCGACTCTCACCCTGATCCATGCCGGCGAGAGCCACACGATCGTCGTCACGATCCTTCCTACGGCACGATAGAGGCGTGAATCGGTCGAGATCTGCAGCGCTCGCGGTTGTGGCCGCCGCGCTAGTCCTAGCAATCACTCCTTCGGCACCAGCGCAACCGCTGTTGTCGAATGAAGATGCCGCGATCAGATCTGCTTTGCAGATCGACTTCCCACGGCTCGGTGGCACGGCGAGTGTGCGTGTTATTGATGCCAATGGGATTCACGTCTTTGGTGTGAGTATGGATAAGCCGATGGTGCCTGCGTCGACGATGAAGGTCATCACCGCAACCAACGCACTGACCACTCTGGGTGCTGATCATCGGTTTGTCACAAAAGTGGTCGAAGGCAGACAGCGCAACGAGATCGTGCTCGTAGGTGGCGGTGATCCGCTTCTGGATCGCACGACACTGCGACGGCTCGCGACGCGTACGAAGCAGCAACTTGCGGCAACAGGTCGATCAGGACGCACCATGACTGTGCGGCTCGATGACATGTTGTATCCCGCACCAAGCGATGCACCGGGCTGGTTGTCAGGTGATTCGCCCACCTATGCAGCGCCAGTGCGTGCGCTCGGCTTGTTGTACGACTACTCGTGGGACACCGCGAAGAATGCAGCGGCTGCATTCGTCGATGCGCTTAGTGCGGCCGGAGTCACTGCGAATTTTGGAGGCAGGCGTGCAGCATCAGCCAATGCAGCAACTGTTGCCACAGTCAGTGCGCACACCGTGGGTGGCGCGATCAAGCTCATGTTGATCTACAGCGAGAACAACATCGCCGAGCAGCTGTTTAGACATGTTGCGTTGGCGACAGGGAACGAACCGACATGGCAGGGTGCTCGTCAAGCAGCACGTGACACGTTGCGAAGCCTGCAGATACCTATCCGGAATCTGCAGTTACTTGATGGCAGTGGCCTGTCCATGGAGAATCGTCTAACGGCGCGAAGCTTGACGATGACGTTGCGTCTGGGGGTGGACGGCACACACCCCGAGCTCTCCCAGATTGTCGCCCGTAGATGGCTCCCAACTTCCGGTGAGACGGGCACACTCTCAGGCAGATTTTGGGCCGGTGGCAGCGAATGTGCAGTGGGTCGAGTGTTCGCAAAGACCGGGAGCCTGACGGGCGTTCAGACACTCGCGGGCCTGACTCGGGGGGCCGATGGCAGTTGGAAGATCTTCGCGGTGTTGACCAACGATTCATACGGCGACTCACGCCCCGTGATCGACGAGATGGCCGCTGAGATCAACGGCTGCCTTGCCGCCTAGACTGGGGCGGCTCTCGGGTCGCTAGCTCAATGGTAGAGCTGCGGACTTTTAATCCGTAGGTTGCGGGTTCGAGCCCCGCGCGACCCACTTGCGGCCATGGCACTATTACGCCGTGGCGCTACCAAACTCATTGGGCAAGGCTTCGAGCCAGCGGGTGAGTTGGTTCGAACTCTTCTACGACTTGGTTCTTGTTGCTGCGATTAGCCAAGTCGGCAAGGTCTACGTCAAGGAGCCCACCTGGGCCATGACCTGTCTGATTGCGGCGAGCGTCGTCGTCTTGTTTGGTATTTGGCTACTTACGACTGTGGGCTATGGATTGTTTCGCCGCGAAACAGCTTGGCGGCGGGTGCTGCTTCTCATCCAAATGCTGGGCGTGGTCGTCGCTGCTCTCTCACTTAGTAAGACTGGGCTACCGGGATGGGCGGGCTTCATCGCGATAGCGGTGGTGGTCATAACCCAAACGTTGATCTATGTGGGCCTCACGCGAGTGAGCGCTCCTATGCAGGGGTCACTTCGCGTAGTGGTGTGGTCTACCTCCATCGCGGTGGTGATCTTCGCCTTGGCCGCCACATTTATGTTGTTGGCGAGCGTCGACAACACGAATCTCTTAGCAACACTGGCCTTGATCGCTGGAGGAGCGGTCATATTGGTGCCGCTCATCTGGCGAGTTATGCCTGGAGTACTTCCCTCGATTGACTTACATCACCTAGACGAACGCTTCGGACTTCTTGTCATCGTCGTCCTCGGTGAGTCCTTCATCAACCTTGTGAGCAATCTCGGGACGTTAGGAAGCATCCCCAATCCGATCGCTTTCCTGTTGGCCTTCCTGATTGCCTATGCCCTCTGGTCGATCTACTTCTCGAGCGTTCAGGCATACGAAATACCTACGCACGCTTGGGCATTCCGCCTATGGGTGGTTGCGCACCTGCTCTTTGTTGCAGCAGCGATTGCTGTAGCCGTGGAATTTACTGATCTTTCGACTCATGCGGTAGACGAACTCAACGTTGCGACTGGTAACTGGACGCCATTGCCGATGATTGGTGCCGTATGCGCTGTGGCGTTGATGAGTTGGCAAGCGAAGGGTGCACCACGTGCGATGTTGCGTGCGCACCTCATCGCAATTGCAGCATTGGTGGGACTCTTCGTTGTAGATATTGCGCGCGGATACGAGCAAATGCCTTGGTTTGTGTTCGCTGGTGCGATCGTCGTGATGTGTGATGCAGCTGCCTGCGCTGTCATTCAGCGTCAGACAAAGGGCGAAGTACGTCCTAGTGCGTAGCCGTGGCTATCACCTTTTAAACGACAGCCAGCCGAGAGCAGGAACGGCTAACCGCCCGAAGATGCACTAACGTGGTAGTTGTCTGGGGGACTTTTGATGCTTATGCGCAGGTTGGCTTTGATCGCGGCTGGTGGTGCCCTTTGCCTGGGTGTCCTACCCACCGCAAGTGCGATGACCCCTGAATCCCCGACCATGGCAGTAGCATCCGCACGCGCCACCATTAAGGCAAGTGCCGCGCTCAAGGCCCTGCGGGTACGTACCGAAGTTACAAGCGGCTATAGCCGTGACTATTTCCATCATTGGATTGATGCCGATCGTGATGGGTGCGATACGCGCAAAGAGGTCTTGCTGGCAGAGGCCAGAACCTCGCCTCGTCGTTACGGTTCGTGCAGTTTGTCGGGTGGAAGTTGGTGGTCCGCATATGACGGGGTAGTGACTTCGAATTCCTCGACCTTCGACGTTGATCACTTCGTCCCGTTGGCAGAGGCTTGGGGTTCGGGAGCGTGGCGATGGTCTTATTCGACGCGCGAGTCATTCGCGAATGATCTTGGATTTGCTAGCTCGCTGATCGCAGTCAGCGCTAGCTCGAATCGATCAAAGAGTGATCGGGATCCGGCTGAGTGGCTCCCGCCAAACACAAACTATTGGTGTACTTATGCAACTACGTGGATCGCGGTGAAGTATCGATGGAGTCTGGCGATCGATAGAGCCGAGAAACTCAAACTTCGCTCGCTGGTGGTTAACTGTGGCAATCCACGAATCTCTCTACCGTCGAAAGCCAAAGTCATAAATGACCAGTCGGATCCAGGCGGTACTGGTGGTTCGACCGGCGGTGGCTCAGGCAGTGGAAGTGGCGGCCTCGATCCCCGCTTCAGCTACTGCTACGAGGCGCAGGCTAGCGGTTATGGACCTTATATCCGCGGAATCGACCCGGAGTACGCCTGGTATCGCGATGGCGACAATGACGGCACAGTCTGTGAATAGTGGGACTTGGGCGAATCGGTTCGTCATGATCCCCGAGGGGCGCCCCCTCGAGTAGGCGCGAGCCCTCAAACCCTGAGAGACTGCTGTCGTGGGTTTGATTCGACGAGCGGTGTCTCTGGCGGCGATCCCGGTGACCACCGGGGCGCGGATGGCTGGCGCGGCCGCCTCGAGCGCCCTAGGGGCCGATAAGGATTCGGCCTACGCCAAGGCGACTCTGGCCTCTGCTGAGGCCATTACGGCCACCCTCGCCAAGGCTCGTGGGCCGGTTATGAAGTTCGGCCAAACTCTGGCGCTGTTCTCGCAGATCCTGCCCCCTGAACAGGCGGCACTCCTGAAGGGTATGAGCCGGCTCTACGAGGATGCGCAGGCGCAGCCCTATGAAAAGGTCGAGAAGGTGCTAGCTGTACTGCCCGACGGGGTCGAGGTCGAGCGAGTTGCGATAGCGGCGGCCAGCCTCGGGCAGGTACACCGCGCCGTGTGGATCGATGGCTCTCCGGTCGCGATCAAGGTGCAGTATCCCGATGCTGCGCGCGCGGTGAAGTCCGACATGCTCCAACTACGAGCGATGCTTCCGCTCGCCAAGCGCATGCTTCCGTCGCTCGATGTGGGAGCTCTGCTTGAGGAGCACGCGTCGCGCCTCGCCGAGGAACTCGACTACACGCGCGAAGCCGGCTGGATGCGTACCTTCCGTGCAGAGTGGCTCGGCGAGGACATCACCATCCCTGAGGTTTTGTTCGCGACGCCGAAGGTGCTTGTGACGCGATGGATGGATGGCACGCCATGGCTCCAAGTGGCCGACCTACCTGAAGAACGCCGCAATCGGGCGGGTGAACTTCTTTCGCGATTTATGTTCCTGTCACCCGCACGAGTAGGTGCGACCCACGCAGATCCGCACCCAGGCAACTATCGACTTCTTGAAGACGACACGCTCGGAGTCCTCGATTTCGGATCTGTCGCTGTCAAAAGTGGGGCGTTCACTTGGGTATTCGCGGAGACTATTCGACTTGCGGCGCAAGGTGATGAGGACGGCATACTCCGTATTTGGCAGCGCGCGGGGCTCGTCGGCGCGAGCACCACAGCAGAGCGGCTCATGTCCCTACTTGATGTTGACACGCGGTTGTGGACTGAGCCCGAGTTCGACTTCACTATTGAATGGCTCGGACGTTTGGCTGGGTCGTGGACCGATCCAGTCGCTGCCCTTGAGGACGCTACCGCGCTCAGTTTCCCACCGTCCTACCTGCTTGAGCACCGAGCGCTTATGGGTGCGCTCACACTTGTGTGTTCGGTGGGCTCGAAGTTTCGGGCCGGAGATTTGCTTCGCGAAACGTTGGCCACTTATGCCGAAGAAGGACTCGCGCAGCGTCCCTACGACGAATAGACGATGACGGGAGTGCCCTGCGGGGTGTTGTCAAACATCCAGATCGCGTCTTCTTGGCTGCGCACGTTGACGCAACCGTGCGATCCGCCACCTGGGTAGTAGCCGTAAGCATTGAAAGTTGGCGAGAAGTGCACTGCTATGTCGCCATTGAAGAACAAGGCAAACGGCATGGGTGCCAAACAACCGTCATAAGACTTTGGTGTGCAGTTGATGCGCGAAACTGCATCACGCGATTTGTAGTAGACGTTGTAGCTGCCTTCAGGCGTGTCATGCGCTCCATCGACGACACCGAAGCGCACGTGAGTCGACAGTTTGACCTTGCCGTCCTCGACCCAGCGCACGAGCTTGTGCGTCTTGTCCGCACAGATGTGAATCCCGGCGCCCATGCATGCAGCGGGCAATTTATCGATCGTGCCGGCCATCAAACGAATGCGCCTTGCCAGAGAGCCGTCGACGCGTGACTGCGGGTTCCAGAAGTATTTGGTAGCAACTTCTCTAAGAGCCTTGACTGTTGACTCGCCTACGCGTCCGGTCAGCTGCTCCTTCCAGTCAATCTCGAAGCCAAGCCAGGAAAACTGCTGCTGCAATTTACGCACGTTAGGACCTTGAGAGTTCATTCGCAGCGGGTAGCTGTCACTCCGAGTGACTGTCGTCGCTTGATGAGTGTTGCCTGCCTTCGGTTTGGCATTGGCGGCCGAAACAGCGGAGACCCCAGAGCACAGGCTGACCACCATTAATGTGGCGAGGCCAGCGGCGGCGGCCCATCCTGACTTGATCTGCACTGCGAATTGTCCTCATCTGCGAGACTCTCTTGAGGATTCAACGGTACGTCACTGCGGAGAGTTGATGCCACAGGGGCGCGGCAGAACAGGATGCAGTCATGACCGAGCATGAACGGATGGCTGAGACCGGCGCCTTACACCTCGCCAATGAGGAGGCGGGCCCGTGGTATCAGTGGGGGCCGTACGTCTCTGAGCGGGCTTGGGGCACCGTTCGCGAGGACTACTCGGCAGATGGTGACGCTTGGTCGTACTTCCCCTACGAGCACTCTCGGTCGCGTGCCTATCGCTGGAGTGAGGATGGCATCGGCGCCATCTGTGACAGCAATCAGGACATGTGCCTGGGGCTGGCTCTGTGGAACGGGCGCGATCCGCATCTCAAAGAGCGGATGTTCGGGCTTACTGGCCCGCAGGGAAATCACGGCGAAGACGTCAAGGAATACTGGTGGTACCTAGATGCCACACCGTCGCATTCGTGGCTGAAGATGCGCTACCACTACCCACAGGGCGAGTTTCCGTACGACGACCTTGTCGCGGCTAATGCGGCACGCACGCGGAATGACCCCGAATACGAACTTCTCGACACGGGCATTTTCCATGAAGATCGCTACTGGGTAGTCGACATCTCCTACGCCAAGCAGTCGCCGACTGAGATTTTGATGCGCGTACAGGTCACTAATGCCGGACCAGACCATGCCAGCATTCACGTTCTTCCCACTGCGTGGTTCCGCAACACGTGGTCATGGGGGAGTGATCGCATTGTGCCGCAGTTCGCTCTTGACGGTGGCACGATCGTGGCTGATCATCCGCGACTCGGTGACTACCATCTAGACGCAGCGCCAGGCCCCAATGGCCAAATGCCTACGCCCCTGTTCTGCAATAACGAGACGAACGCGCTACGGGTGTTTGGTCCGGACGCCGAGAAGCTCACGGATTATCCCAAGGATGGAATCAACGATCACGTTGTTGGCGGAGCACCCACAGTTAATCCATCGGGCCAAGGGACCAAGGCAGCGTGGTCATACGTCCTGGACGTAGCGCCTGGTGAGACGCAGGAGATTCGACTTCGGTTGTGGTCACCTGATGCCTCGCATGGATCGCACCGGGATTGGTCAGGCCAGCCGTTCGAGGCTCTAATGGTGAAGCGTGAACTCGAGTGTGTCGAGTTCTATCAAGAAGTTGTTGCACGGGAAATTCCCGCAGACCAGTTTGAAGTTATGCGTCGCGCGTTTGCAGGAATGATCTGGGGTAAACAGTTCTATCGCTATGACGTGCGCCGCTGGCTGAATGGCGATCCCAATCAGCCGCCTCCTCCACCCGAACACCTCACTATTCGCAACGCACATTGGCGCACCATGGATGCCCATGACGTGATGTCAATGCCCGACCCATGGGAATATCCCTGGTTTGCCTCGTGGGACTTAGCTTTTCATTCTGTGGTCTTCGCGCACATCGACCCGGAGTTTGCGAAATACCAAATCCTGTTGTTGTTGCGGGAGTGGTACATGCATCCGAATGGCGCATTACCCGCCTACGAGTGGAACTTTGATGATGTCAATCCACCCGTGCACGCCTGGGCCGCGATCCGAGTTTTTGAGATTGATGGCGCGAAGGACTTCGACTTCCTGGGTCGGGTATTTCAGAAATTGTTGATGAACTTCACGTGGTGGGTCAACCGCGTCGACCCCGAGGGCAACAACGTGTTCGAGGGTGGCTTCTTGGGCCTTGACAACATCGGTCCCATTGATCGTTCGCATCTGCCCGAGGGTTACCACCTTGATCAGGTCGATGGCACGGCATGGATGGCGTCTTATTCGCTCATGATGCTGCGCATGGCCTTACGTCTGGCGCGGGAGCACTCCGAATACGGCCCGATGGTCTTGAAGTTCCTCGAGCACTTTGCTGAGATCTGCGATGGCATGGCGGGTTCGGAGATGTTTGATGCTGCGGATGGATTCTTTTACGACCAACTGTTGGGGCCCGACGGCTCGCAGCAAGCGATCAAAGTACGTTCACTCGTGGGCGTCATTCCGGTCCTGGCTGCCGCATATCTCGATCTTGATGAATCGGTGAAGTTAGCCGAGCGCTCGCAGAGACGCTTCGCCGATTTCATGCGTCGTCGTGGTATCGATAGTGACGACGTGAACTCCTCTGGATTCATCCAGATCCGTAAGGATGACCAAGGAGTCTCTCGGGCTTTGCTTACCGTCGCCGACCCGGACCGCTTGCGGCGTGTACTCATGGAGGTGCTTTCAGAAGACTCGCTGCTCTCGCCATACGGACTTCGGTCAATGTCTAAGCGACATCAGCGGGATCCCTATTCGATCACGGTGGATGGTCAAGAATTTCAGGTCGACTACGAGCCAGCGGAGTCTCGGACCGCGCTCTTTGGCGGCAACTCCAATTGGCGCGGCCCTGTGTGGTTTCCGATCAATCACCTCGTTATTGAGGCGCTTGAGAGATTCCACATGTATTTCGGCGACGACTACACAGTTGAGTGCCCAACCGGTAGTGGCAACCTGATGAATCTGCAGGAGGTGGCCGATGAGCTCCGTCGTCGCCTCATCTCGCTCTTTATCCCCGATGCGACTGGGTGGCGCCCTGAATTTGGGGGGTCAGACCGCCTCGGAAAGGACCCGCGGTGGAAGGAGCCCCTGTTTTATGAGCACTTCAATGGGGACGACGGGGCGGGGCTAGGGGCCTCACACCAAACCGGCTGGACCGGTCTAGTGGCCGATCTGATCATTGGGCGCCGGGGCTGACTAACGAGCGGGTAACTGGCATGCGTGGGACCATCAGAGGGTGAGCGATGAGGCCGTCCCTTCAGTACGACAGCGGGGCCGTGCGGCAAGCGAGAGAGTTCTCATTGAGGCCGCGATGGCATGTTTTGCCGAGTTCGGACCCAATGACGTATCAGTGCGGGCAATTGCCGAGCGTGCCGGCGTTAATCACGGTCTCGTACACCATTACTTCGGCTCCAAGGCTGGTTTAGTCGAAGCAGTCGTGCGTGACGTACAGGAATTCTTTGCTGAGTCGTTGGCAAGCGGCGGCGGCGTCAGTTTTATGACTACTGAGGATCCTCGCCCCCATATCGCTATGCGAGCGATGGCTCGGATCATCGTGGATGGTGCGATGCCCACTTACCAGGTCGAGTTCCCGGTCATGGCTGCAGCGGCTGAGGTGGTGCAAAACCTCGGCGTGCAGGATGAGCAGCAATCACGTCTCTTGGCAGCCCAGGTTCTCGCCATGTTGATGGGCTGGTCACTGTTTGAGCCATTTCTGGTCGCCGCGATTGGACGCAATCTCGACGAAACGACCGAACTCCGAACGCAGCTCAGCGCGTCTGCGTTGCAGATGGTCACCGCCAGCGTTAATCGCTGAGAACCATCTGCGTGTGAGAGATGTAAATTGTGTCTAGCGCTGAAGTGCAGCCCGGTAGACATCGATCGTGCGCAAGGCAATTGCATCCCAACCGAAGTGGGCGATCGCCCGTAATCGACCGGCTTCGCCCATACGTCGCGCACGAGTTGGGTCCGCAACGAGATCGTTGACGGCATCTGCAAATGCGTGCTCGAAAGCGCGCGGTTCGCTGG